>JADLEA010000064.1 GCA_020846365.1 Bacteroidota bacterium | reverse complement strand
CCGTCCATCAGGCGACCACTGAGGATGCTCGGTGGGGTATTCGGTGAAGGTTTCAGCAATGCCGCCATCGCTCGGTATTTTCCGTGATCCGTGCACATCCTTCCCATCCACCCGGTTGTAGAAAGAATAGATGACGGTTTTCCCATCCGGCGACCAGGATGGGAATCCGTCTCTCGTGGAATCGGAGGTGACCCGTTTTGCTGGGAACATGTCCTGCGAGTGGAGCGGGACAGCACACGCGAAAATGACGGCCAGAATTCCCCCAAATGCAATTACGGTTCTCATTGCCGGGCCTCAACGTGCGGATATTCCCCCCTTTGAGATTCAGGGACGGCAGATGAATGAGATAGGTGAGATCAATATTGCCTTGAGGAGTGAGAAAGTCAAGAATGGCGCTCGTGAGTGGAATATTTCGACGATTCTCTCGATCTTTCAAGTATACTTTAGGAAGTCCATGAAACTGACCCAGATTCCGTTTACAGCGATTGACTGGACGACGGTTACCCCCGAGGAACATGACGGTGTCCACGGGAAGGCGCTTTGGCAGGTCGTCAGGCAGGGAAACGTCCGTGTGCGGATCGTCCGGTATACTCCGGGATACCTGGCCGATCATTGGTGCGAGAAAGGCCACGTCGTGTACGTCCTCGAGGGCGAGTTCACCTCTGAGCTCAAAGACGGGCGGACGTATCATTTCGCTAAGGGCATGTCCTACATCGTCGCTGATGGGGTAGACGCCCACAGGTCATCAACGACCGAAGGGGTATCGTTGCTTATCGTAGATTGAACGTCTTGCTCTCTTCTAAGTCGTGGGCGCAATGCGTCTCTGCGTGTTAAACACCGCGGTCTAGTGTGAGCTCGTCCAGGACCTCTTCCGACACATCTGCGGTGATGGCGTTGATGCATCGTGCATCAAATGCGTTGATCGATACGATCAGACTCACTCCACGAGCCGGCCAGTGGATCATGTACGTCATCATCCCGATGTTCCCGCCACCATGCCCGATGGCAGGTTCTCCCGCCGTCAGGTCCTCGTCCAACCTGTGAACGCCAAGACCGTAATCGTCCTCGTCGATCTCGATCATGACGTTGAGAGAAGCAGGTGAAAGTACCTTCCCGCCGAAGAGCGCATGCGCCCCACGGGCAAGATCTGACGGAGTGGTAAAGACTCCTGACGATCCGTACGTGATGGTCTCGTGAGATGTGCGAGGCAGGTAAGTAATGTCCCTGACGGGACTCCCTTTTTCGAAGTTGTCTCCCCAGACATGAAGAAGCCGAGGAGGAATCTCGTCTTCCATCGACAGATATGTGTCGTTTAGACCAAGCGGTTTCCAGAACCGTTTGCGCAGTTCCGCCCCGAGCGAGGACCCTGTTGCCCGCGTCACAATCATCGCGAGGAGAAGGTAGTTTGTGTTCGAATAGTGGAATCCCTTGCCTGCTGCGAAATATGGGTCCTGAAGATACGAGAGCACCGTTTCCGGGGCAAATGCGCTGTCACGGTATGCAATGAGGTCGTCCCATATCTTCTGGTTGTCCCAGAACATGAACAATCCACTGGTATGCGCGAGAAGTTGCCGGATGGTGATTGCACTGTCGATCTTCGGATACGAAGGAAGCCATCGGTACAGCGGGTCATCAAGGGAAAGCATCCCTTCTTCTGAAAGCTGAAACACCAGTGCTGCCACAAAGTTCTTGGTGATACTGCCGGCCGCGATCAACATTTCCGGGTGCACATGGACCGTATCGTGGGAAATTCCGGCGACGAAACACCGCACGCTATCGCCCGGCAGGATAACAGCCACGGTGGCGCCATGCACATCGTACTTCCTGAGGTTGTCCCGCATGACATCATGTACGCGAAGCTCCAGTGGTCGCGTGTCGCGTGAACAGGATGCGAACACCAGACAAACTGCAGCGGTTGCAAGGATCCACATCCGCGGCGTTTTCATGTGACCTCCTAATCAACTTCCGCACTTGTCGCATGGTCTATCCGGCCCCCTGTACACAACTATCGTCTCAGCGATTTACGCACCGCCGTCCCTGGACCCGGCAATCCTCTCCCTGTAAGCGAATAGCCCAAAGAGCGGAAACAGCGCATACAGCCCGTAGAGTGCCGGGCTATCAAGTGTTGAGCCGAGATTTCCCAGAAGGCCCAGGAATCCCAGAAAGCCGAGCAGGTTTAGTCTCATTGACGCCTCCCTTTGCTGTGTGACATGCAGTGCATTCATTCACAGAGGGACTATGGGTTCTCATCACCGTAGAGATCTCCCGCCAGATACTTCAGCCCTGTGTCAACAGCCACCGTAACCACCGTGTGTCCTGGACCAAGTTCCCGCGCCAGTGCACATGCACCCGTGACATTCATTCCGGTGGAAGTGCCCGCGAAGATGCCCTCCTCTCTTGCAAGGCGCCGTGCCATTCGCCGAGATTCCAACTCGTCGATGGGACGAGCTTCGTCATACAAGCGCTTGTCCAGGAGAGGCGGGACAAGTCCGATCCCGATCCCTTCAACGCGATGCGCCCCGCTTGTTCCTTTTGAAAGAATCGGAGAGGTTGCCGGCTCGAGCGCGACAATGCGTGGGGATGGCTTGATCTGTCGCAACACGCGGGCCACGCCCATCAACATATGCGCAGTGCCAACCGAGGCGCAAAATGCGTGGATACGATTGCCCGCTTGTTCCAGCACCTCCAAACCTATCGGTTCATACCCTTTCGCGGCATCCGCATTGTGCAGCTGGTTCGTGAAGTAGCTCGGTCCTCTGGCTGAAATCTCCCGGGCGCGTTCCATCATCCGTGGGATGAGATCCGGTGTTACCTGACCGTCCTGACTGGGGATGACATCCAGGTCTGCCCCAAACGCTCTCATTGTCTGGAGTTTCTCCTGTGCAAAGGCGTCGGAGGACACCACGTGAAACCGGTATCCTTTCACCGTGCACACGAAGGCAAGCGAAGAGCCCGTGCTGCCGCCCGTGTATTCAACAACAGTCATCCCGGGACGCAGGTCATTGCGTTTCTCCGCCTCCTCGATCATCGCCACCGCCATCCGGTCTTTGTAGGAACCGGTGGGATTGTAGTACTCGAGCTTGACCAGAACATCGGCGGAGTTCGGCGGCACGACTTTGTTCAGACGTACAAGGGGAGTATTCCCAATTGCCTGCAGTATAGATTCGGCGGTTGCGAGGTGACTTTCTCTTGTCATTTCAGTCCTCGATTTCCGTCCTGAAGGCGATCACGGCCCTGCCTCCGACACGTGACTTCGTTGGCACGCCGTCGTGAACATCAACCTGAACTTCCGCCACGCCCGGCCTTCCCATTGCTTCTCCCTGTCAATCTTCCGCACCTTGACGCCCTCGCGGGATTGCTCTACCGTATTCGTCCAAACTGCCCCCACTCTCGACAAATTTTGTCAAGTCATTCAGCAAACGCACCATGGGGGCGCCATCGATGACATCGTGGTCAAAAAGTATGGTCATATTCAGGATCTCTCTGATCTTGATCTCGTCCCCTACCACAACCGGCTTCTTCACGACTGACCCCATCCCAAAGGATAACGGATGCACCGATTTATGGATGAACCATCCGTTTATGCGACCTACCATGCCCAGCGATGTGATCGCGACATTTCCCATTTTGCCGAATGCCACCTTCGGGTGACGGAGCATGAATTTCCAAATCGCTCTTCGCAGAATTCCGGGCAAATGGTAGTAGAGCCTCTCATGCAACTTCGGCTTCTTCCTCAGGACGACATCCTTGCCGGATAATACCTGACTTTTGGCCTTCTCAATTTCCTCGGTGATTTCCCCTATGCTTTTCTGGTTTGTCCTTTCTATGACCAGAGGTATAGGCACTTTTTCATCATCGATGTTCTTCTCAACGAGAAAGGCAATGTTTATATCGTTGAAGACCATCAGTTTGTCTCTGCCCTGCACATATGCAGCGGCTTCCGGATGCCGTTCCACCGCATCGCTAATCGCCTTTATCATCCACGCATTGAATGAGGCCTTGATTCCCTTTCTTCTCAAAGCCTTCAGCTTCTCCCTGCTGTCGGTCACATCAAATTCGATCAAGGCACTTACATGGTGCTTTTGCAGGCCGATGGCGAAGACATCGAAGGTTGCAAATCTCGATGGTGGGACTTTGTGATAGCTAAACCGTTGATCCATTTTTGTTATTGCCTTCTTTGAAGACTGCGTGCCGGTCGACGATAGTCGAATTGATGCCTGCAATCACCGGACGTATACCATTTCCCGGGCTTGACAAAAGCCCGATGTGTGCAACGGGAAAGCATACCTCTCGGTATTATTCTGAACTCAGTTTGTCAATTGCGATCGCAATCTCCTTGCCCCGAAGGTGCTTATGAGCGATCCTTCCCGAGGAATCGATGAGGAAGATTCTTGGGATTCCCTGCACGTTGTAGCTTCGCGTTATGAGGTTGTCGTGCTTCTCTGGCGCAAGAAT
>JADLEA010000063.1 GCA_020846365.1 Bacteroidota bacterium | reverse complement strand
GTGGGGGTACGGAAATTCCCGGCATAGGCATGCGGTGAAAACCGGCGGTATTCCTCCGGCTTGTCCCATGGCGTTCCGCTGTGGTCCCATTCGTCAAACCAGACTTCGTCCGTGGATCCATACATGCTTTCAAAATTGTACACCCCGTCATGCGTCACCAGGGCTTTGAACCGGTTCCCGGCATTGCCGAGAATCCAGTTCACCATATAGCCGCCAAAGGATGCCCCGGCTGCGGCCTTCCGTGTGGAATCGACATACGGAAATGTGCAGACGGTATCGAGTCCGTTCATAAGATCCACAAAGACCTTTCCGCCCCAATCACCGCTGATTTCTTCGGTGAATTTCTGGCCGAAGCCGGTGCTGCCGCGGGGATTGGGAGCGAGCACAACATACCCCTGTGCCGCCCAGAGGGGAGGATTCCACCGGTACGACCAGCTATCCCCCCATGCGCCCTGCGGGCCGCCGTGAATCATTAACACGACCGGGTACTTCTTCCCGGATTCGAAGTGTGGAGGCTTGTGCAGCCATGCCTGGACGCGAACCCCGTCCGCGCCGGCGAATGTGATGGACTCCGGCTCCGGGATATGCAATTGCGCAAACACGGCGTCATTGACACCGGTGATGGGACGCATACCCTTACCGTCGATCCCGGCCCGGTAGAGTTCCGCAGGGCGCGTGACGCCGACGCGGGAGAACACAAGAAGAGAGCCGTCCCGTGCCACGTTGAGATCGTGATTGGTTCGCCCATCGATGATTTTCCGCACGTCATTGCCTGCAACGGAGACGGCAAAGATCGGTGTCCGCGCACGCTCCTCCGCATCGAAGAAGAGGCGTTTGCTGTCTGGCGACCACACAGGCGTCCCCACCGACGCATCAAAAGGAGATGTCAAGCTCCTCACCGTCCCGGAGGCGCGATCATAGAGCATGAGCTGCCAGCGATCCGCCTCGAACCCGGGGACCTGTTGCGCGCGGTATGCAATGTACTTGCCGTCCGGAGAGTACTGCGGGTAGCCGTCAGCGGCGGGGTTGGTCGTGAGTTGACGGGGCGTGCCACCGGCCAGCGGGATGATGAAAATGTCATGGTTGGTGTTCCACGCCTCTTCGTGAATCGGAACCGGCGTTGCGGTGTAGGCGATCTCTTTGCCGTCAGGGGAAAAGGCAAAATCAATTCCGGCGGAGAACGTCGAAGAGGTCGGGACGGCATCACGGTCGCCGGGAGTGATATTGCGCGGCTCTCCTCCTGCAAGCGGTTGAACAAACAGATGCTGCCTCTTGCCCTCCACCCAGGAGTCCCAATGACGGTAGAGCAGGCGCGTGAAGATCTTCGCTTTGTTCTTCCCTTCGGCGAGTTCCTTGAGTTTCTTCGCGTTAAGCCCGTCGCTCTCAGCGAATGGTTTGCCGGAGAATTCGGGGAACACCTCCGAGATGTAGGCAAGCAGGGTGCCGTCCGGCGACCAGACTGCCTGCGAGGCCCCGGTGGAAAGCGTGGTGAATTGCTTCGGCTCTCCGCCGGTCGGACTGATCAGCCAGAGCTGAGTTTCACCCGAGCGCGTGGATTCAAAAGCGATCCACTTGCCGTCGGGGGACCAGGCGGGGTTTCGGTCCGCGGCGGCATGCGTGGTGAGTTGGCGGTGTATGCTGCCATCCACGGAGGAAATCCAGAGGTCCGAGCTGTTCTTGTTCTGCTCCACGTCCGGCGTCGTCAGCGTATACGCAACCCATTTGCCGTCGGGCGACAGGGCGGGAGAGGCAATGCGTTTCATCGTGCCCATATCGGCGATCGTGATGGGACGTTTCGCCTGAGCGAGGGTTGAAGCCGGTGCGCCGAGCGCCAGTGCGACGATCCAAACCAGCAGGGGTCGAGTACTCGGTGTCATAGTCACTCCTTCGAGAGAAAATTCTTCCACATCATGGATTCAACGGGTTTGTCCGTGCGCGCGGCATATTTCGCTCCGGCCTTCTGACGATACGGGGTGGCTAGAGTGCCCGAGACCTCAAAGTAGATCAATTGTCCTATCGGCATGCCGTGGTACACGCGGACCGGTTGTTTCACGGAGATCTCCAGCGTCCAGGTATTGCAGAAACCGATATCTCCCTTGCCCGCTGTCGCGTGGATGTCAATTCCCAGGCGGCCGATACTGCTTTTTCCCTCAAGGAACGGCACATGCCGGTGGGTTTCCGTGTATTCGCGGGTGACACCGAGATAGAATCGCTGGGGGATCAGTATCATCCCCTCATCGGGGATCGTCATGTACTCCACGCGGTTATGGACGCGGGCATCCAGGACTTCATCCTTGTAGAGGGCAAGGGTGCGGCCGAGGTGCACATCATAGGAGTTCGAACCGAGGGACTCAGGATCAAACGGGTCGATGACAATCGAGCCCTTTCGCATCTCATCGAGAATTTGTGTGTCCGTGAGGATCATGGGCATCCATTGCAGGAGAAGGGGAAGATGTGAACCTTTCATTAACGCAAAAGAGTCCCTCAAACACAAGCAGGGTTACAGCCCCCGAGCCGTCTCGACAATCCGCGTCCAGGCATCGTCAACATGTCGTTGCTGGACGTATGTCTGCCCGACAACCAGGCGGAGGGTGTACTTGCCGTCGAGCCGGGTATGAGAGAGGAACAAGTGCCCCGACCGGTTCAGAGAATCCAGCAAGCGGGCGTTGAGGGCATCCCGTTCGGCCGGATCTGTGATGTTCAGCGGTGCGTAGCGGAAACAGAGGAGGTTCAGAGGCGCGGGTGCGAGGAGTTCGAAGTCGGGCGTTGATCGGATGGTTTCCACGAGCTTCTGTGCCATGGCAACGTGATTCCGGATCATCCGGCGGAGTTCCTCGACCCCGTAGGTACGAATGACAAACCAGAGTTTCAGCGCACGGAAACGCCGGCCCAACTGGATTCCCCAATCGCGATAGTTGTGCACGCGTTCCTCCTCCGTCGTCTTCAGATATTCCGGCAGGATTTCGAACGTGCGTATGAGTGATTCTGCATCGCGGACGAAGTATGCGGAGCAATCGAAATTGGTAAAGAGCCATTTGTGCGGATTGAAGACGAACGAATCTGCCTCTTCCACGCCCTCTGCCATCCAGCGGAACTCCGGCACGATCATGGCTGTGCCCGCGAAAGCCGCGTCGACATGGAGCCACATGTCATGTTTCCTGCATATGGCGGCGAGGGGCCGGATGGGATCCAGTGCGGTGGAGCCGGTTGTCCCCAGGGCTGCGACAGCCAGGAGCGGTGTGTACCCGAGGCGAAGGTCGCGGGTGACGGCATCCGCCAGTGCCGAGGGGAGTATCGAAAAATCCTCTCCGACGGGAATCTTCCGTAAATGTTCTTTCCCCAACCCGGCGATCTTCACCCCCTTTTCGATGGATGAATGCGCCTCTGAGGAACAATAGACGGTGTAGCGTGCCTCGGAAGAGAACCCACGCTGGTTGATGCGGAAACCGGAGTGCCGTTCCCGTGCCGTCAGCAATGCACAGAGGGTGGAAGTGGTCGCAGTGTCCTGAATGACGCCGGTGAACGTCGGCGGCAGCCCGATCATGGTGCGCAGCCATTGCATCATGCGCTCTTCGAGTTCGGTGGCCGCAGGTGAGGTCGCCCAGCTCATGCATTGCGCGCCGAGGGTCGCCGTAAGCATCTCAGCGAGTATGGAGGGTGGGCTCGCATTGGCGGGGAAGTAGGCGAAGAACGAGGGATGCTGCCAGTGCGTCATCCCCGGAAGGATGATCTCCCGGAAATCGCGGAACAGGACATCAAAGGGTTCGCCTTCATCCGGCGGATCTGCCGGGAGCTGCTTCAATACGGCACGCGGCGCGATATCTGGCTTTACCGGCAGACGCTCCACCTCATCGAGGTAGTCGGCCATCCAGTCGACCATCTCGTGCGCATGTGTCCTGAACTCTTCGCTCGTCATTGTCCGAAGGACTTGTTCTTCCGGGCGTATGTGCTCAGGCGTGCATCCACACGGGCATGCACGCTGCCGGCAGTGAACCGTTTTCCTGCCTTGCGTATTCCCGCCGGCTTTCCCGTGAGCAGCTCAATGCCCTCGTCGATGCTGGTAATTGCGTACACGTGGAACTTCCCGTGCTGCACCGCCTCCACAACGTCGTGCCGCAGCATCAGATCCTGCACATTCTGTTTCGGGATAAGGACGCCCTGTGAACCGGTGAGTCCCCGCGCGTTGCAGACGTCGAAGAACCCCTCGATCTTCTGGTTAACTCCTCCGATCGGCTGGATCTCGCCGTGCTGATTGACAGACCCCGTCACGGCCAGGTCCTGCCGGAGGGGAATATCAGCGAGACTGGAGAGGAGCGCGTAGATTTCCGTGGACGACGCGCTGTCGCCGTCGACGCCGGAGTAGGACTGTTCGAACGCAAGGCTTGCACTCAGGACGAGGGGTTTGTCCTGCGCATATTTCCATCGCAGGTAGCCGCTCAGGATCAGGACGCCTTTGTTGTGTGTGGGTCCGCTCATCGCCGCTTCGCGCTCGATGTTGATGATCCCGGCGCGCCCCATGGCAGTCTTGGCCGTAATCCGAGACGGCCGTCCGAACTCGTGCTCTGCGAGCTGATACACGGAGAGGCCGTTCACCTGCCCGACCACCTTCTGATCGGTGTCGATCATGATCGAGCCATCCATGATCATTTCCTGGATCTTCTCCTCCACCATATTCACGCGTTCGATGCGTTCGCGGATGGCTGTGCGGACATGTTCTCCGTTGACCCGCGCGGCGCTCTGTTTTGTGGCCCAGTAGCTCGCTTCGCGGAGCACATCCGCGAGCACGCTGAAGCGCGTGGACAGTTTCTTCTGTTGTCCGGCCAGCCTGGCACCGTACTCGATGACTTCTGCCGCGGCATCGACTTCGAACGGAAGGAGGCCTTCGCGTTCGCAAAGGGTCTTGATGAAGGATACATAGGAGCTGATCGATTTGGCGTCGTTGGCCATCTCAACGTCAAAGTCGGCGCGGACCTTGAAGATCTTCTTGAAATCCTCGTCGAGCCCGAAGAGCAGCTGGTACACGTACGAGTCCCCCACCATGATGACCTTCACGTTGATGTCAATCGGTTCGGGTTTCAGGGCGGAGCTCATGCCGAAGAAGCCGGTCTCGTAGGATTGGATCTCGACCTGGCGGTTGCGGAGCGTGCGTTTCAGCGTGTTCCACACGCCGGTTTCGGTGAGTGCGTCGATGGCATTGATGACCAGATAGCCGCCGTCCGCCTTGAGCATGGATCCGGCCTTGACGCGTGTGAAGTCCGACCGCAACATGCCGTTCCGGTCCACCACCCGCTCGATGGTGCCGAAGAGGTTCTTGAACCGGGGGCTGGCTTCCACGATGACCGGCGTTCCCGGTGTGTCGGTATTATCCACGATCACGTTGACCTGATACTCCTGGAACGTGTCGTCTTCCCTCTGTGGTCCGAACGGCAGGACCGGTTGTTGTGACTCTTCGCGTTGCTGGAACCGGTGGAGGTTTTCCAGCACATCGCGTTCGACTTCGTTCAGGTATTCCTGGACACGCGGTGTGGCATAGCGCTGGCGGAGGTCTTCCAGGAGTTCTTCGACGACGGGGACGATGATCCTGTGGTTGAGCTCTTCCAGCGACCTCTTGGCCTTCCGCTCGATGTTGCGCATCTCGCGCATGACGATATCCATCTGCTTTTCCAGCTCGGATTGCTGGGTCTCCATCCGCTTCAGGTCTTCTGCGGAGAGCTCGCCGGTCTCCACGCGGGCGTGGAGTTGTTCCATGGTGGAGGGGTTGCCGTCAAAGACCGGAGCGATTTCGGGTCTGGTTCCCCCGCCGGTCTGAACCTGCACCACTTCGAACCCGCGGTCCTTGACGCGTTTCTCGAATTCCCGCAAGACGGTGCGCTGCCGTTGCTGAAAATGCTCGAGGGTAGCTTTGCGTTGCTCGGCGTACCGGCGGCTCTCAAACACCGCAGGAATGCCTTTGGTGAGTTCGGTCAGGAAATTCGCCATGTCTTTCCGGAATGCCATCCCCTTGCCGGCCGGCAGGGTGATCATGATCGGCGCGTCCGGATCACGGAAGTTGTGCACATAGCATTTGTCCGTGAGCTTTGCCGGTCGTCCCTCGACTTCCTGGAGGAGACGCTTGATGCTCGTGGTGCGCCCGGTGCCGGAGAGCCCCGTGACGAAGATGTTGTACCCGTTGTGCTGGATATCCAGGCCCAGGGCCAGCGCACGCAACGCGCGATTCTGGCCGATGATCTCCTGCAAAGGAGTAACCTCTTCTATGCGATCGACACCAATCATGGCAGGCGTGCATCGCCAGCGAAGATCGGCGGGGGTGAGTTCCAGGGAGTGGCGACGGGGTTTCCGCGAGGTTTTCATTCTTAGTATTCTTTTCGATTGGTATACAGGTTCATCAGGATGCCCACCGTTATCGTGTTGGAGAGGAGCGCCGATCCCCCGTAGCTGAGGAATGGCAGGGGAACGCCGATAACGGGAAAGAGGCCCAGGGCCATGCCGATGTTGATAAAGACATGCGTGGCCAGAATCGCTGTCAGTCCGATGGCCACGAAGCTGGCATACCGGCTCTTCACAATGGAGCCGAGTGACACTCCGCGCATCAACAGCCCTCCGAACAGGAGTAAGACGGTCGCAGCACCGAGAAAGCCAAACTCCTCTCCGGGGACACAGAAAATGAAGTCCGTCCACTGCTCGGGTATGAAATTCAACTGTGTCTGCGATCCCCGAAGATACCCCTTTCCGGTCAGACCGCCGGAGCCGATTGCCACTTTCGACTGGAGGATATTGTATCCGGCTCCGAGGGGATCCGCGTTGGGATCCAGGAACGTTGCGATGCGCTTCTGCTGGTACGGCCGGAGACCGTCATAGAAGAACTGCACGGAGATGCCGGTCAGGACCATCAGCGAGAACACCACGGCCGCCACGAGCAAGTGATCCCGGGTAACATAGATCAGGATCCCGAACACCGCGACAACGATGAGAAACGGCGTGGTGCCGAGAAGAGCTCCGAGGGCGGCAGCAACCGGCGCGACGACTGCGATCAGAGTGAAGCGCGACGCTCCTCCCCAGTACAGCAAGGCAAACGACATTCCCCCGTAGATAACCGCCGTCCCAAAGTCCGGCTGCAGCATGATGAGAGCCACGGGCGCCAGCACGATGCCCGCGGCGGTCAAGAGTCCACGCGGCGACTGAAGCGACACGTCGCTCCGGGAAAGATAGGAGGCGAGCGCAAGGACGGTGGTGATCTTTGCGAACTCCGATGGCTGGATGCGGAATGATCCGAGGTTAAACCAGCTTGTCGAACCGGAAACGGTTTTGCCCAGAAGGAGAACGATCACCAGCATAAGGAGGGACAGGAAGTACGCGGGGAACGAGAGCGATTGAAGAAGTCTGAACGGCACGAAGGTGAAGGCGATCAAGACCACGCTGCCCGCGATTACCCAGGTCACCTGCTTGTAAAAGATTTCTGATGCCCGTGCATCATACGTTGCGCTGTAGATGGAAACGAGCCCGATGAGCGCAAGCGCCAGGGTGCTGAGACCAACTTTCAAATCGAAATGGCGTTTGATGTAGTTCAGCATGCCTCAACGCCCTTCCTGGATGGGGTCGGCGGCGGCGTGTTCTTCTGCGATGGCCGGTTTGGGCGGAGGCGGCGTTGCCGGGGTGGTACGCACCAGACGGCCGAAGAGATACCGTTCCATGCACAAGCCGGCGATCGGAGCGGCATGCGTTCCGCCGAATCCGGCATTCTCCACAAGGACGGCGACCGCGATCCGGGGATTGTCAAACGGCGCAAACCCGACGAACCATGAATGGTCAGGACCGTGCGGGTTCTGAGCCGTGCCGGTCTTGCCTGCCACTTCCACCCCCTTCACGCGGGCAAGTCCGCCCGTACCCCCCGGAAGTTCCACTGCCCGCCGCATGCCTTCGCGAACGACTCTCCAGGTCTCCGGAGAGATGCGCAGGCGGCGCCTCTGAAACGCCAGGGTATCAACGCGGCGTTCGTCTTTCTGGACAACGGCGCGCACGGCATGGGGTTGATGGTACGCCCCCTGGTTTGCGAGCACCATGGCATAGCAGGCCATTTGCAGGGGCGTGACTCCGAGTTCTCCCTGCCCGATGCCCAGACTCGGGAGGAAGCCGCGTGTCCATCCAGACGGACCATAGCGCCTGTTCATGAATGCCGTCGTCGGCAACAAGCCCGGGTTTTCCTCGGCGATGTCAATCCCGGTGAGCATGCCGAAGCCAAGTTCCTTGCCGTAGTAGGCCCACTCGTCGAGCCCGGTTTTCAGCATCAGTTGATAGAAGTAGACATTACAGGACTGTTGGATGGCGGTGGTCATGTCCACGGAGCCATGGACGTGCAAGTCCTTGAACACCTTGTTGCCCAGGCGGAAGGCGCCTCCGCACGAAATCCGCCATGCCGGCGTTACGGTCTTGCTTTCGAGCGCCGCGATGGCGAGCACCATCTTAAAGGTTGAGCCCGGTGGATAGCGGGTCAGGGTCGCCCGGTTAAAGAGCGGTTTTGCGCCGTCGGCGTTCATGGCATTCCAAATCTGGGGCGGGGTTACGCCGCTGAACACCGAGAGGTGATAGTCCGGAGCACTGACCATGGCGAGCAGGCCGCCGTCTGCCGGATCGAGGGCGACGATCGCTCCCCTCCGGCCGGTCATGAGCGACTCTGCAAATGCCTGCAGGCCGAAGTCCATCGTCAGCAGAAGATCCTTGCCGTCTTCCGCCTGTTGATCCAGTTTTCCGCTTTCGAAGCCGCCGACGACCTGACCGCGGACGTTCACCGTGCTGAACTCCGCGCCCTTCTTCCCGCGCAAGCTGCGTTCGTACGCCCCCTCAAGGCCTGAAGACCCGGCAACATCGCCCGCCACATAGTCCTGGCCAAGCGCCTTGATCTGGGATTCGGAAATCTCCTTGGTGTACCCGAGAATGTGAGCCGCGTGGGCCGGCGTGTTGTACAGACGCTTTGACTCCACCTGGAAGTCCACCCCGGGCAACCGATCGCGGTTTTCCTCAAGAGCAGACAGCTCGCGGAAGTCAATATCTCTCTTGATCTTGACCGGGGCAAACCGTGAATATGCTTCGCCGAGTTTCAGACGCTCCCGGATGAACGCGGTGTCGAGGGCAAGCGTACGCGCCAGGAACCCGATGCTGTTCTTGTCAAACTCGTAGGGCATCAGGGTGACCGTGAATGACGGGCGGTTATCCACCACGAGAAGCCCATTCCGGTCATACATGTACCCCCGCACCGGTTCCTTCGGTATGACGCGAACGCTGTTCTCCTCCGATTTCTTGCCATATTCCTCCCGGTAGATCAGCTGCAGCTGATACAGTCGGGCGAGGAACAGAAGCATCATCACGGCAATCACCGTGCTGAGAACCCGTCGTTTCCGATAGACCTGTATGTCGATCTGTAATGCCATGCTCAGGTGCGATAATGGCGCGCGAAGACAAACATCGGGAGGAGCGTGACGAGGGCGGTGTAGACGGTCGCGGGCAGTCCGTGCCGGACGATGGCATCCTCCCAGGATATGTCGGTTCCCTGGAGGAAGATAATAAAATAGAGGAGATTATGCATGAGGCCGACCACTGCAACGATCAACGGGAATTGGGCCGTGGTAAGCGTCTGGGTGGTCTTGTTCTCGTTGAACGTGTAGCCGGCGAGAAATCCTGCAATGGTCTTGGTGAGCGAAGAGAGTCCCAGCATGCCATCGTCTCCCGCCAGGACGTCCGCAAGCAATCCCAGAAAAAAACCGGCGGAGGAGGCCGTGACCGGACCGCGTGTGATGCCGAGAAAGACCACCCAGATGAGAATCAGATCAGGGATGATCGTGCCGACGGCGGCAAAGGGGACAACGATGGTCTGGACGAGCAGGATCAGCAGGGAGATTGCCGGCAGGAGGAGTGAACGGGCCATGGGGAGCTCCTATTCCTTGACCCGTCGTTCCAGGGCAATCCGGTTGGAATCCGGGACAACGGTCGCGACAAACACTTCTTCCAGGCGGCTGAAATCCACGGATGGTGCGACGGCGATTTCCTGAAACAGCTCGCCCGCGTGCTGCCGGGTTGCAGTGACGATACCGATGCGAATCCCGGCGGGAAACAGACTGCTGAATTCCGAAGTGACTACGACGTCCCCTGTCTTGACGTCAAGAGTTTTCGGGATATGGGAGAAGTGAAGTGCGTCGCCTCCGGACCAGCGGACGATGCCGTTCACCCTGCTTCGCTGGACTCGTCCGCTCACGCGGAGGTCTTTGTGCAGCAACAACTGGACGATTGCGTAGCGGCTGCTGGTGGAGACGACTCGTCCCACGAGGCCATGGTCGGTAACGACGGGCATGCCCGTTTTGATTCCCTGGTCGGTTCCGACATTGATGGTCACGCTGTTCCGCAGCGCCTGCACCTGTGTCCCGACGACCTGCGCGCTGATATACCCGAACGCGGGGCGGTCCCGCATCCCCACGAGCTGCCGCAAGCGGACATTCTCCAGCGCCGCTTCGCGAAGGCGGTTCACTTCGTCGGAAAGCGTCAGGTTCTGTTCACGCAGGACCCTATTCTCCTGGCGCAGCGCGAAGTAGTCGGGTACAAACCCGAAGGCATCCTGGAGCATGCCGGCGATGCCAAGCACGTTTCCCCGGATGGCCCGGACCTGGTCGGTCGTGTTGACTGCAAGCAGCACGATGGAAAGCAGCAGGTACAGTGCGAGGAGGAGGTATTCCTTGAAGAGCAGAGCGGTATCGTAGATGCGTTTAAGCATGGCTCCCGGAAAACCCCCATTCGTCTCCGCTAGTAGCGCTTGCTTTTGAGGAGGACAATGGAATACCGGTTCAGGTTCTCGAGGATGCGGCCCGCCCCCCGCACGACGGCGGTAAGCGGATCGTCAGAGACGTGCACCGGGAGTTGGGTTTCGAGCCGCAGACGCTCGTCGAGTCCGCGGAGCAACGCGCCGCCCCCGCTGAGCATGACCCCGCGATCAAGGATGTCCGCCGAGAGCTCCGGCGGCGTCCGTTCGAGAGTCAGCTTTACCGCTTCGATAATCTGGGTGATGGGTTCGCTCAAGGATTCACGAATCTCCACGGAACTGGCTTCGCTGGTCTTGGGGATGCCGTTGACGAGGTCGCGTCCTTTCACCCGGATCGTAATCTCTTCTTTGAGTGGCATGGCGGAACCCACTTCGCACTTGATCGCTTCCGCGGTCCGTTCGCCGATGAGGATATTGTGATTCTTCTTGAAGAATTGGATAATGGCGCTGTTCATCTCATCGCCGGCGACCCGGATGGACTCCTCATTGACAATGCCGGAGAGGGCAATCACCGCGATCTCGGTCGTGCCGCCGCCGATATCCACGATCATGTTCCCGACGGCCGCCTCCACATCCAGCCCGACCCCGATTGCGGCTGCCATCGGTTCGGCGACGAGGTGGACTTCCTTGGCGCCGGCATGCTCCGCTGCGTCGCGCACGGCCCGCTTTTCGACTTCGGTCACGCCGCTGGGGACGCTGATCACAATCCTGCGGCTCGGCATCCAGTTCGCATGAATCTTCTTAATGAATTCGCGCAACATGCCTTCGGCGATTTCGAAATCCGCAATCACGCCGTCGCGCATCGGACGGATGGTGCGGATATCGCGATGTGTTCTGCCCAACATCTGCTGGGCTTCACGTCCGATGGCTACAATCTTCTTGGTGTTCCGATCGAATGCCACAATAGAAGGTTCGTTCAGCACAATGCCTTTGCCCTTCATGTGCACCAGGGTGTTGGCTGTGCCGAGATCGATGGCGAGATCGGCCGAAAACAATGAGAACAGTCCCATTGGCGTCAGTGTCGGAAGTGTCTGGTACCAGTGAATATCATGGCGATGTTGTGTGCATCTGCTGCTGCGATAACTTCTTCGTCACGCACGGACCCCCCGGGCTGGATCACCGCGGTGGAGCCGGCATGGACGGCCTCGAGCAATCCGTCGGCGAACGGGAAATACGCGTCAGAACCCACCACCGAGCCCTGCAACGACAATCCTTCATCGGCCGATTTGCGGGCGGCGATGCGGGCGGAATCCACGCGGGACATCTGTCCGGCCCCGATGCCCAGCGTTCGATCAGGACCCGCGTAGACGATCGCGTTGGACTTCACGTGCTTTGCCACGCGCCACGCGAACCGAAGCGCTCTGGTCTCGGCCTCTGTCGGGGCCCGGCGGGTCACGAGGCGGAATCCCTCGGTCTCCGGAGGGCGAACGTCCGGTTCCTGGACAAGCAACCCGCCGGGGACGCTTCGGACATCCGGATCGCGGCGATCGCGGAGAGACCCGTGCACTCTGATCAGCCGGCGGTCTTTCTTCTTCCGGAGAAGGGCAAGCACGTCTTCCCCGAAGTCCGGCGCAATGATGACTTCCGTGAAGATCTTGTTGATGCGTTCCGCGGCTGCCAGGTCTAGCGGGCGATTGACTGCGACAATGCCTCCGTAGGGAGAAGCGGTGTCCGTTGCGAATGCCCGCTCATACGCCTCCGCCAGCGTCTCGCCGATCCCGACGCCGCAAGGATTCGTATGCTTCACAATTGCGACGGCCGGTTCGTCGAACTCCGCCACGAGCGCGGCGGCGGCGGAGACATCCATGATGTTGTTGAAGGAGAGTTCCTTGCCGTGGAGTTTCTCGAACATCGACCCCCAGTGTCCATACAATGCCGCCTTCTGATGCGGGTTCTCTCCATACCGGAGGGAGAGCTCCAGCGGTGCAGTGATGGAAAACACCGCGGGCAGCGCTTCAGCACCTCCCGCAGAGCGATCCAGGTACTCCGCAATAACCGCGTCGTACGCTGCCGTATGGCG
>JADLEA010000062.1 GCA_020846365.1 Bacteroidota bacterium | reverse complement strand
TGGTGACGAACCTTGTCTCGCGGATGTGCGAGACATCGGCGCCCGCATCGCGCGCGCTGGCTTCAACCTGCGAATTGGTGTAGCAGCGCAAAGGATTGTTGCAGGTGCGGTCGAACACCTTTACCGTCTTGGCTCCTGCGTTCAGGCACTCCCTTACAAGGGCTGCGACCAGATCGGGATTTGTGTTTGCGGCGTACTGCGGTGCTCTGTCCCATCCCATGTTCGGCTTTACGACAACGACGTCGCCGCGGGAGATGAATTTCTGCATTCCGCCGAACTCCTTCACAGCGGCTGCGAGGAGTTGGGCCGGTTCGCCGTTCTCCACCCAGGCCACATGCGGAGGCGGGGGGCTGGCGAACATGGATTCCTGCAACGATGCAAACACCGCAGAGCCGACGACGCTCATGCCCGTGGCGCGTAAAAAATCCCTGCGATCCATAGATCCTCTCCATGTACCGGAAAACCGAGGCCGGGCGTGTCGGTCAGGCCCTGCACCAGGCCTCTCCACATTGAGTATAGGGATTTTATTCCGTAAAATACATTCTCCCACTCCCCGGGTGAACCACATCCGCATATGGAGATTCTCCATGAACTGTTCCAGCGATCACGATCACATTAACCGCCGGGATTTCTGCCGCACTGCTGCGGCTGCCGGCGTGGCCATGTCGCTCTTTGGAATCACGCAGGCCGGCCAGACACAGCAAACCGAGCAGCCCCCGAAAAAACCGTCCACGAACGGGGAGCAGGCGCTGGCCTATCCTCGCACCGGCGCTTCTCTCCCCGGAAAGTATCCCGGCAGAGTAGCCCAGGCGAGTCATGACAAGGCCATCGCCAACAACGCGCCGGATCCCGCCGTGGTCGATGCCATGCTCACCCGGACGATGCTCGGCCTCACCGGTGCGTCCAGCATCAAATCCGCCTGGCAGGAGTTTGTGACCCCTGAAGATATCATCGGGCTCAAGGTGAACCCGGTTGCGGGGAAACTTCTCTCGACCAGTCCCGAAATCGTCCAGGTCATCATCGGCCAGCTGGAACAATCCGGCATTCCGCGGGATCACATCGTGATATGGGACAGGCGCGAATTCGAGCTGGGGGATGCGGGTTTCACCGAAGAGAGATTTCCCGGAATCCGGATCACGGGGACGGAGCGCAAGGATGCGTCGGGATCCTTTACTGATGCGGAAGGGAAGCTCTACGGTGAGGCGATGATCGACCGCGATTGGTACTACTGGGCCGATGTCGAGGAGCACTACGACAGCGAGACACTTCCCTACATGATCAACGAGGGAAAGCACTCCTACTTCACGCGCATTGTCACGCAGGACGTCACCAAAATCATCAACATTCCGATTCTGAAAAATGCCGGCGCGACGGTGACCCTCTGCCTGAAGAATCTCGCGTACGGAGCCATCTCGAACACGGGGCGGCTTCACAAACACCTCTGGGCGGAAACATGCGCCGAGGTGCCGGCGTTTCCGCCGCTCCGCGACAAAGTCGTGCTGAACATCGTGGACGGCATCCGCGGCTGCTACAACGGCGGGCCGGGCGCTAACCCGGAGTTCTTCACGGACTACAAGACGATCCTCGCGGGGACCGACCCGGTGGCGGTGGACCAGATCGGTTATGATATTGTGCTGAAGAAGCGCCTGGAGACCAGGATCCAGAAGGAAGAATCACCCCGCGGCCGGACATTTCTGACGTTGGCGGAGAAGATGGGTCTCGGCACGGCAGACAAGCAAAAGATCACGCTGGACCACGCCCTGCTCTCATGAGTATCCTCGCGGCGGTTCTTTTTCTCTTGTCCAGCGGACAGGACTCGCTGGCCACCCTTCTGCCGGAAGGAACCTGTGCGGGGTGCACCGTCCTGCGCACGGAGCGGTATGCGGGTTCAGCGCTCGCGGGGTATATCAACGGCGGGGCTGAGCTCTACAAGGAGTACGGTTTTGTCTCGCTGACCATGGAAGAGGTCCGTCTCCCCGGCGGTGAGGATCTTGTGGTGGAGGCCTATCGCATGCGCACGCCGGCCGCGGCGTACGGGATATTCTCCATCTCCCGGTCCGGGTGCGCGACGCCGGATACGGCATTCACGCATTTCTGCGGAGGGACAACCCAGATCCAGTGCGCAGCCGGCGAGTGGTATATGCGGATTACCAACGGCACCGGGTCACCTGTTGCGCGGGAAAGCAGCCTCGAGCTGCTTCGGTCGCTCGTATCGCGAACAGGACAACCGCGATACCCGTTGCCGTCGCTCTTCGCTGAGCCGGCGCTTGCAGCGTATGCGGGCGAGCTGGTGCTCATGTCGGGGCCTCTGGGAGTGCAGAACGGGTTGCCCGATTGGGAAGACCTGCTTGACGGTGCTGCAGAGTACACGCTGCATGCGGTGCGATTGCAGGGTGACCAGGGAATTCTGGCAGAACTCCGGTTCTCCCGCGCGCAGGACGCCGTGGGAGTTGCGACGAAACTCGGCGTTGATGTCAATGATGAGAGACTCCGGGTAGCGGTCGGAGCTCCGAAGCGGCACGTGCTGTGGACATCGCCCCTGACGCTGAGAATACTCGAAACCACGCTCTTTCCCCCCGATCTCGATCCTTACCTGGAGGTGCTTTCCCGGCCGCGGCATTGACGATATGACTTCCATCGCTGTGCCGCCTGCCTGGGCGTTGCTTGTCCGGGGATATAACGGTACATTTACGTACTCCCGTCCTTTTCCTTGATTACCCAGGTTGTGTTCATGGTCAAATTTCTGTCAACGATTGAACTGTTCCGCGATCTCACCGAAGAAGAGTGCGCGCTTGTAGCGGCAACCGCAAAACCATCCACATTTGAAGAAGGCCGGTTGCTCTTCCAGGAGAACACGCCTCGCGCCGGGCTGTACGTTCTGCAGGAAGGTGAGGTGGAGCTTTTCAAGCGTACCCCCTTCGGGGATGAGAAACGTCTTGCGCACTTCCGTCCCGGAGATTTTCTCGGCGAGGGGGTCTTCATGAACGAGGATCCCCATTCCACATCGGCGCGGGCGTTGACTGCGGCGCTGGTGCTGGTGCTGGACGGCAGGCGTCTCGGAAAGCTGCTTCACGCCCATCCCGCCATCGGCGTGAAAGTACTCTCCCGCACCGCGCGGGTCATTGTGAGGAGGATGCGTTCGACCACCGCCCGGGTGATCGACGAGAACGCCCAGTACATTTCGGGGCGCTCGCGAAAGGAGCACGATCTCCTGGGGAAGCGTGAGGTGCCTCACGAGCATTACTATGGCATCCAGACTCTTCGCGCCCTCGAAAACTTTCCCATCAGCGGCGTCACGCTGGACCTCTATCCCGCCCTCATTGAAGCCCTGGCCATCGTGAAGATGGCTTCGGCGAAGGCAAATGAAGAGCTCGGTTTGATTTCCCACACCGTTGCCGGGGCCATCGTCCGGGCCTGCGAGGAAATCGCGGGCGGCAAACTCCACAACCAGTTTGTGGTCGACATGATCCAGGGCGGAGCGGGGACGTCCACCAACATGAACGCGAACGAGGTGATCGCCAACCGGGCTCTGGAAATCCTCGGGCATGAAAAAGGGGAGTACCGCTACTGCCATCCGAACAATCATGTGAACCTTTCGCAGTCCACGAACGACGCCTATCCCACGGCTTTGAAGCTGGCGATTATCCGGAACAATGCCGGGCTTGTCGCGGTGCTCCAGCAGCTTATCTCGTCGTTCAGCGCGAAGGCCCGGGAATTCGGGTCGGTCATCAAGATGGGCCGCACGCAGCTGCAGGATGCGGTGCCGATGACGCTGGGTCAGGAATTCGAGGCATACGCGGCGACGCTCGCGGAGGAAGTGGAGCGACTCGATCAGAACGCCCGCCTGTTCCTCGAGGTCAATCTCGGGGGCACGGCGATCGGAACAGGTATCAACGCAGAACCCGGATATGCGGAAAAAGCAGTGCAGTATCTCCGTGATATCTCGGGTCTTCCTTTCGTCCTCGCGCCGAACCTTGTGGAAGCCACGCAGGATACCGGCGCGTTCGTGATCTACTCCTCAGCCGTCAAACGCCTGGCGGTCAAACTCTCCAAGATCTGCAACGATCTCCGGCTCCTGTCCTCCGGGCCGCGCGCGGGCATCAACGAGATCAACCTCCCAAAGATGCAGCCGGGTTCCTCCATCATGCCCGGGAAGGTAAATCCGGTCATTCCGGAAGTCGTGAACCAGATCGCCTTCAAGGTCATTGGCAACGATCTGACCGTCACCCTGGCCGCGGAGGCCGGACAGCTGGAGCTTAACGTCATGGAGCCGGTCATTGCCGAGTGCATCTTCGAATCGATCGAAATGCTGAAGAACGGTATGGCCACGCTGAAACACCGGTGCGTGGACGGCATTACCGCAAACGCCGGGCGTTGCCGGACGATGGTTGAGCGGAGCATCGGACTGGTCACGGCGCTGAACCCCGTGCTGGGGTATGAAGCGTGCACGGAGCTTGCGAAAGACGCCCTTGAACAGGACAGGAGCGTGTACGACCTCGTCCTGGAGCGAAAGCTGCTGTCCAAAGAGGAGTTGGACCGTCTTCTGAATCCCGCCACAATGCTTGCCCCGCAACGGATGGCAAAACCCGCCAAGAAATCCAAGGGCTAAACATTCAGGACTCGTGCATGAAACGAATACTGCTTCTGGTAGTCGCAGGGCTCTGTGCAGCCCAGATCGTAGATGCCTGTACCTCCGCGGTTGTCTCAGGCCGGGCAACCAGAGACGGCCGGCCGCTTCTCTGGAAACAACGGGATACCGGCAATCTCCAGAACAAGATGGTGTACTCCAAGGGAGGCACGTATGCCTTCGTGGGCGTACACGATCTGGCTGATTCCGCAAACCAGGAGTGTTTCATGGGAAGCAATGAGGCCGGGTTCAGCATCATCAACACGGCTTCCTACAATCTCCAGTATGAGAAGTATAGAGGGAAGATGGATGAGGAAGGCATCCTCATGCGGCAGGCGCTCGGCACATGCCGGACGCTCGAAGACTTTGAGCGTCTACTGCTGGACACCAAAGGCAAAAGGGGGGTGGAGACAAATTTCGGCGTCGTGGATGCCCAGGGCGGAGCTGCCTATTATGAGACCGATCCCTATGCATTCGTGAAGTATGATGCCAATGATCCGGCTGTCGCCCCGCAGGGATACATCATCCGGACCAACTTCTCGATGTCAGGGACGCCGGAAAACGGGCAGGGATACATCCGGTACCAATCCACGCAGAATCTCTTCCAGTGGGCTTTCCTCGGAGAGGGCATCTCGGTGGATTTCATTCTGCTGGAAGGCACCACCAACCTGCGGCATGGTCTCGTGGGGACAGACCTGACGAAGGGAGAACTCCCGTTTGATGAGGACTCCCGTACGATGGTGAATTTCACAGACTTCGTCCCGCGATATTCGACGGCGACATCCATGATCGTCCAGGGAGTCAGGAAGGGTGAAGATCCTTCCGCGACCACCGTCTGGACGGTGCTCGGGTCTCCGCTCACAACCCCTGTGATCCCGGTCTGGGTGAAATATGCCGATCAAATCCCCGCAATGATGCTCGCCTCGGGCCCGGTCCCGGCGGCATTGAATGAGCACGCGCTCAAGCTCAAAGGCCGGTGCTTTCCGCTGAAGACACCGGAGGGAAGGAACTATCTGGATCTTTCAAAGATCCTGAACCAGCAGGGAACCGGGACGGTGCAGCGCGTGCATGCCGCGCACCAGAAAGTCCTTCAAGCGGCCCGGGCGCTCGTGCTGGACAGGGGGGGCGAGGTCCGCGCCCGGGAAGTTTCGACATTGTACAGTCAGGTGCAGAAGATCGTCAGAGAGTACTATGCCGGGTATCGACTCTGGCCGGATGAGAATCCGGGTGGGACCTCTTCTGCGCCACGGTAACGAGCCCCTGAGGTGTGACACAATCGAGTGGCATGAACGATGAAGCATCTCCTTCTTATGACTGCCGTGGTCGGAACCATGATGATTGCTTCCCCAAAAGAATCCCGCGCCCAGGGTTCTCCCCTGGCCCGGATCGGCCAGCTCGCCGAAAGAGACACCCTCAAGGTGCTGGTGACCGACTCGGGTCTGGGCGGGCTTGCCGTGTGTGCGGATATCGAACTACGGGCCAGGCAATCGGGCATCTATCGCCGGTTGCAGATCATCTTTGCCAATGCCCTTCCGGAATCCAACCGGGGATATAATAGAATGAAGAGCACGGCCGAGAAGGTCCGTGTCTTTGACGATGCGCTCGGGGGCATGGAGCGCTGGTATGCGCCCGACGTCATCCTGGTGGCCTGCAATACGCTCTCCGTGCTCATTCCGCAGACGAGTTTTGTGACGACCTCGGCGATTCCGGTGCTTGGGATCGTGGAAACGGGCGTTGACATGTTGTTCGAAAAGCTCTCTGCTGATCCTCGCTCGACGGCGGTCATTTTCGGCACGGAGACCACCATCGGCGCCGGCACGCACCGGCGGCTGCTTCTGGAACGAGGAGTGGATTCTGTCCGCATCGTCACGCAGGCGTGCCCGAACCTGGCCGGGAAGATTGAGTCGGATGCACGCGGCGAAAAGGTGGTTTCGGCCATCGCTGAATTTGCCGGCGAGGCAATGGGGAAGATCGAAAGAACCTCGGATCCGGTGCTTGTCGGACTCTGCTGCACACACTATGGATATGCGGCGCGGGAATTCGAGAAGGCGATGCGGAAACGGGGAGCCGCCGGCGTGGAAATCGTGGACCCGAACTCCCGGATGAGCAACGCGCTCTTCCCTCCCGGAAGACCCCGCCGCGCCGAAGGCACGGATGTCTCGGTGGAGGTGGTCTCCCGCGCCGAGATCTCTCCGGAGGAAATCGCTTCGATTGGCGCGTTGGTCGACTCCGTCTCCCACCCGACCGCCCAGGCGTTGCGGACGTACGAGCTGAAGAGGGATTTGTTTCCCTATGTGCCGCCGCAGGAATAGGGAGGCATGATGCATCCGGGCGGGAAGAGAAGGGATCTCAGAAAGGTGTTTTATGGCTGAAGAAAAAAAGAAGAAAGCGGCCGGTTCGGTGGTGATCACGGTCGAGCGATGCAAAGGATGCGGCTTCTGCGTGGAGTTCTGTCCGCCGCACGCACTCAAGTTGTCGGACCAGTACAACGTGAAGGGGTACCATCCCCCTGCCCTTATCTCGAGGGAGATGTGCAACGGATGCAACATGTGCGGGATGCTCTGCCCGGACTTCGCGATTTACGGTTTTCTGCAGAACAAGAAGAGCGGGAAGGGGAGTGACCGTGAACGCTGATCCGGCAGGTGTGCTCACAGGCGCCCATTTCATTGACGGCGACCATGCGTGTTGCGAAGGCGCGATCGCTGCGGGATGCAGGTTCGTCGCGGGATATCCCATCACGCCATCGACGGAGGTGGTGGAGCGCATTGCGGAACGATTCCCGCGCGTTGGCGGCGTGTTCATCCAGATGGAAGACGAGATCGCCTCGTCGATCGCCATTCAGGGGGCGGTGTGGGCGGGGAAAAAGGCCATGACGGTGACCTCCGGCCCGGGCTTCTCGCTGATGATGGAACACGTCGGGTTTGCGGCGATGACCGAGACTCCGTGTGTCTTCGTCAACGTTCAGAGAGCCGGTCCTTCGACCGGATTGCCGACGCAGCCGGCGCAAGGAGACATGATGCAGGCACGATGGGGATCGCACGGCGACTACCAGGCGATCGCAGTCTGCCCGAATTCGCCGCAGGAGTGCTTTGACCTGACCATCAAGGCGTTCAACCTGTCGGAACAATACCGTGTACCGGTCTTCCTGATGATGGACGAATGTGTCGGCCACATGACGGAACGGGTGCTCATTCCTCCGGCGGAGGAGATCAGTCTGGTTCCGCGCAGGTGGTTCCTCGGCTCGCCGGAGAACTACGAAC
The DNA here is from genome assembly GCA_020846365.1 of Bacteroidota bacterium. Classification (GTDB taxonomy): domain Bacteria; phylum Bacteroidota; class Ignavibacteria; order UBA10030; family UBA6906; genus JAGDMK01. The sequence goes on along the minus strand of JADLEA010000062.1, from coordinate 31,347 downwards.
CGTTCCGCGCCGGCCCTGACATGGTCCCTCAGATGGTCAAAGCCGGAGACGGGTTCCACATCCATGTGACCGGGTTGACTCATGACGAGCGGGGCTATCCCAACATGTCGGTTCCGGCGCAGGAAAAACTGGTCCAGCGGCTGCACGACAAGATCACGAAACACTCCGCCACCATCGCAGACTATGTTGAAGACCAGGTGGAAGGTGCAGACATCGTGGTCGTGACGTACGGTATCACGTCACGCACCGCACTTCCCGCCATCGAAAGGGCCCGGAAGGAAGGGCTGAAAGTGGGTCACCTGCGCCTTGTCGTTGTCTGGCCATTTCCGGAGCACCGGATACGCGAACTCGCGTCTCGCATTTCTGCCTTCGTCGTCCCCGAGATGAACATGGGTCAGGTGGTGCTGGAGGTCGAACGATGCTCCGCGGGAAAAGTACCGGCCACGCTGGTGGGTCACACCGGCGGCACGGTGCACGTGCCGGAGGACATCTATCAGGGAATTGTGAACAGCAGGAAAGGGCGCTGACTCATGGCCGAAGAACTGTATGAGCTCGACGAGAACCTGCCGGTGAACCCGGTCGAGTCGCTCCTGCGCATGGATCGGATGCCGCACATCTGGTGTCCCGGCTGCGGCATCGGGACCACGGTGAACTGCTTTGCCCAGGCGCTGGAGTCGAGCGGCCTGGATTTGCGCAAGACCGCGATCGTATCCGGAATCGGGTGCACCGGACGCGTTGCCGGGTATCTGAACCTGGATTCCTTCCACACGACGCACGGCCGTGCCATTCCGTTCGCGACCGGACTCAAGCTCGCCAACCCGGAGTTGAAGGTTGTGGTGTACAGCGGCGACGGGGATCTCAGCGCCATCGGCGGGAACCATTTCATCCATGCGGCGCGCCGCAACATGGATGTGACCGTCATTCTCATCAACAACTCCACGTACGGCATGACCGGCGGTCAGGTGGCACCCACGACGCCGATGACCGCGGTGGCATCCACTACGCCCTACGGCAATTTCGAGTCCGCCTTCAACCTCCCTGCGCTTGCGGAATCGTGCGGCGCGGTGTATGTGGCGCGCTGGACCGCGTTTCACGTCCGTCATACCACCAAGGCGATCAAAGAAGCGCTGTTGAAGAAGGGATTCTCGTTTGTCGAGATTCTTGCCCCCTGTCCCACGCTCTACAGCAGAAGGAACAAACTCGGGGACGGGCTCGCACAGATGGTGTACTACCGGGAGAACAGCGAGATCCGGCACGGAGCTGACACCAAAGATGTCGCTCTGGAATTTCAGGGGAAGATCATCGTCGGGAAATTCGTGGACCGTGTGCGGCCAACCTTCGGGGAAGCCATGGATCGGTATTTGCGTGAACGGCTCGGTGCGGACTATCTCCCTGCCACAGCGGGAGGAGCGTGACCATGGCCCGCACGGAAATCAAGATCGGGGGGTTTGGCGGCCAGGGAGTCATCCTGAGCGGTTACATCATAGGCCGCGCAGCATCCATTTATGACAACAAGTTCGCGACCATGATCCAGGCATTCGGACCTGAGGCGCGCGGGAGCGCATGCAGTGCGCAGGTGATCGTGGCCGAGGACCCTATCGCCTATCCGTACATCACCAGCCCGACGCAGATGGTCCTGATGTCCCAGGAAGCATTCTCCCGCTTCTCCCCGGAACTCGCCGAAGGCGGGTTGTTGATTACCGAAGAAGATCTTGTCACGGTGCGCAACCTTCGGCCGGGAATCCGGCATCTTTCCATTCCCGCGACGAGAATCGCGGAGGAGTTGGGCAAAAGGATGGTGTTAAACATCGTGATGATGGGATTCTACGGGGCCGTTGCGGGAGTCACCAGCAAGGAAGCGCTCCGCAAAGCGGTCGAAGTGTCCGTGCCCAAGGGGACGGAAGCCCTGAATCTGAGCGCATTTGAGAAAGGGTGGACTTTTGCAGGGAGATAGTCCTGCCATTCCGGCCCCAAGACGCATGATCATCCTGGCCGAACGTCGGTTCGGCCCCATGACCGCAAAGACCGCCTCCGGTGCCATTGCGTACCGGCCGGAAGAGGTTGTTGCGGTGATTGACAGTTCGCGGGCGGGCGCGACGGCACAGGATATCCTGGGCTACGGCGGTTCCATACCTGTCGTTGCCTCTCTGGAAGAGGGGATGCAGTACGCACCGAACACGCTCCTGATCGGGATTGCGCCGCCCGGTGGTTACCTGCCCGAGAGCTGGCGCGAAACACTCCGCAAGGCGGTGCTCCGCGGACTGCACATCATCAGCGGCCTCCATCAGCGGCTCAGCGAAGATGCGGAGCTGGCCCGGCTTGCCGAGGAGCATCATGTGGTCCTCACCGATCTCCGGAAACCCCTGGCCTCGCACCAGGTAGTGGCGCGCGGCACGTGGAAGAACCGGAAGGCGAAAACGATTCTCGGTGTCGGCACCGACTGCCGGATCGGGAAAATGACAACGATCCTCGAAGTAGAGAAGGTGTTTCGCCAGCGCGGCGCCAAAAGCCGGTTCATTGCGACGGGGCAGACCGGGATTCTGATCTGCGGAAGCGGGATCTCCGTCGATGCCATGATCGGCGACTACATCGCGGGGAGCATCGAGAAGGAGATCGACGCGGCCGCCGACGCGGGGGCCGAGTACATCTTCGTCGAAGGCCAGGGGGCATTGACGCACCAGGGTTATTCAAGCGTGACGATGGGACTCATGCACGGCACGATGCCGGATGCCATGATCATGGTGCATCAGCCCACCCGCGAGAAAGACGACTACGGATTCACCATACCGCCGCTCCTGTCACTGATCCAATTCCACGAAGACGCAATCCGCTTCTTCAAGCCGGCCAAGGTGGTGGGCATCGGCATCAACTCCGTAGGGCTCTCGGCGGAAGAGAGCACGCAGGCGATGCTGAAAATCGAGCGGGAGACCGGACTTCCCGCGATCGATGCCTTCCGGTTCGGCGGAGAGAAACTCGCGGATGCCCTGCAGGCCTACTTCCGGCTCTAGTAATGCGCGTTGTTGTTCCTCTTTGCCTCAACGACGTTTCACTTCACCCGCTGTGTTCTTGCTTTTCGTCCGGTGCGCGCGTATATTCTTGCGCCCCGGGCGGCAGTGTGCCCGGCCGGGTATCACGGCTCGCAGGTGTGCCATGCGATGGAAATACTGGTTGCCCGTTACCGGAGCACAGCGGGACGAACGGACCGCGCTCGAAGATCTCTACCTGCTTCCCGAAGACGGAAGCAGCGGCGGGCAGTCGTACTGGATTACGCTGGAAGGCCTCCTCTCCTTCACCGGCGGCACACGTGAAGAGAAACTGGAACGGTTGGGCGGGAGCGAATACGTCATCTCTGATACGCTGGACATGCTGGTCAGGAAGGACGACTTCAACCGGGAAGAGGTGCTTGCGTGGGCAAAGGTGTTCATCAATGTCCGTTTCGGCGACCCGAACCCCGTCCTGATCGAAGCAACGGGTGATGAGATCTCCCGGTGCACTCCCGTCATCAGTGACGCGCAGCGGCAACCCTCGCCAACGGAGAAGGTGCGTCTGCTTTTCGTCCAGCACAAGGCCGGGGCTGCGGACGGGGCTGTGGAAGAACTGCTGGGGTCACCGGACCGGCTGGACATACGCACGGCGTGGTTGGAGGATCTCTCGGACGATGACGAACGGCTCCGGTGGGCCGACCTCATCGTGGTCCCGGAAAAGCGGATGCGTCACATGATGCACAAGAAGCTGAAAAACTCGGGAATGGTAAAACGGTTGGTGTGTCTCTTTCTTCCGGAGCACCATGGCCGGCAGGATCCGACCTATGCGGCACTGTTCAAAGAACGCGTGTTCGTATACCTGGAACGACTCGGGTGGAAGGTGATGTAGCCTGAGAGGAAGACCGCAGTGAGTGACATTCCGTATTTCGGGGAGATGGCGGCATTGCTCACTGCAGTGTGCTGGTCTGGCAGTTCATTGATATTCTCCACGGCGACGCTGCGGGTGGGCTCCGTTCTGGTGAATGTTTCGCGTCTCGTTCTGGCGCTCTTCTATCTTGCCGTCCTCCTGCTCCTCACCGGCGCATCGTTCGATCTCTCCCTCCCGCAGTACGCATACCTGGGCATCAGCGGCATCGTTGGGCTGGCGATAGGGGATTCGTTCCTCTTCCGCTCCTACGCCCATATCGGTCCGCGCGTCAGTATGCTTGTGATGTCCATTGCACCCGCCATTGCGGCCATCCTCGCCTTTGTCTTCCTCCATGAACGCCTTCCTGTGCTCGGCGTCGTCGGGATCATCGTGACCGTGTTGGGAGTGCTTCTCGTGGTATACGAGCGGGCCCCAGGAAGCATCATTCACGGGAAGGAACTTGTTGCGGGCATCCTCTTTGCCGCGCTCGCCGCTGTGGGGCAAGGAGTCGGGCTCATTTTTGCCAAGCTTGCCTTTAACGAAGGGCCGATCAACGGGTTTGTCGCCGCGACGGTGAGAATCGGCATCTCGCTCCTGGTGTTGCTCCCCGTGATGGTTGTGCTTGGCAGGTTTGTGCATCCGGTTCGGACGTTTCGCAGCGACCTTCCGGCGTTCTGGCTCACCGCGGCCGGGTCGGTGCTGGGTCCGTTTCTCGGGATCTCCCTCAGCCTTCTGGCGGTCGCTCACACGGCGGTCGGCATCGCGTCAACGCTGATGGCGACTGTTCCCATCATCATGCTTCCTCTTGTTCGTGTTCTGTATAAGGAACGGCTCTCCTGGAGAGCCGTCGGAGGGGCTTGTGTGGCGGTGGCCGGCGTGGCGATCCTTTTTCTGCATTAGGGGAACGGAGATCGGTCGGTGACCCGTTAAGGTGTGAGGATACGTCTACAAAAAGCGCAAAGAACGACCGGAATTGAAAAAACGCAGAAGAGGATTTGTGTCCTGGGACACATTCTTTTTGAACTGAGGTCGTATATTGTGAATTGGTGGTGAAATTCGCATCCTTTCCTTCCTGTGTACGTCGTAATCACATTCTTGACACGAACAGGTAAACTTTGTATTTTATCATGCATTTCTTCCTCTATCCTCGTTTTTCCCCCTGGCGCCCAGGCCGCCGGCGGGAGTGGAGAACATATCTTTTCGACGGGGGACCCATGCCGCGGGCATACTCCCAAACGAAGATTTTTCCCTTACTTTCCTGCGTTTCATCAGAGGCATGATACAACGGGTTCCACTCAGCTGCACTGAAGAAGGGTGTCTTGTTTCATCAGAGAGTCCGATATGAGAACGCACCAACGCGCTGCAAGATTGCTTGCCCTGATGATGATCGTCGGGGTTACAGCCTCGTTTGCGCAGGCGACGAAATTCGTGATCACGGGGTCCGGGACGCAGACGGCAGGTGCATCACAGAACCTCACGATCAGGGCTGACAGCTCCGGCCAACCGGCTGCATCATACACCGGACCGAAGACACTGACGTTCAGCGGGGCCTCCTCGTCCACCAACCCGGTCACCGCGCCGACGGTTGCGGACACCGGCGGGATTGCAGTTCCGTTCGGCAGCCCCACCACCATTCTCTTCACCGACGGGGTCGCAACGGTTGCAGCCGGTAAGAACGGCGTGCTCCGGCTCTACAAAGCGGAAACGGCTGTTGTGTCGGTGGAAGCACCGGCTGACACGCTCTCGTCGACAGGAACCGACCGGCTCAGCGTCACCGTCAGCGCCGGTACCGTCAACAAGTTCGCCTTCGCGCTCACGTCGCCCCAAATCAGCGGCGTTGCATTCACGGGCACGAACACGCTCACCGCGCAGGATAGCTGGGGAAACACAGTCACGACGTTTAGCGCCCAGTCAAACAACGTCACCATCTCGACGACTCTGAGCGGGACCGTGTCGGGGCTTGATGGCGCCGGAAACGTCCTGAACAAAAATGGGGACTTCAGCAGCGGCGTGGCAAACCTGACGACCCTGGGCATGACGTACACCGGGGCTACCGGCTCAGGCACATTCACGGCCACCTCAGCCGGCCCGGTCGCAACTGGTACCTCCGCCTCCATCACCATATCCTCGGGAGCAGCCACACGGCTTGTCATCACGGGCCAGGGGACACAGACTGCAGGGAAGTCACAAAACCTGACGATTACGGCGAAAGACGGCAGCGGAAACACCGTCGCCGGCTACGCCGGACCCAAGTCGCTCACCTTCTCCGGGGCATCCGCTTCGCCTGATGGGGATATCCCCAGCGTGACCAACAGCGCGGGCGCAGATGTCAATTTCGGCAGCGCGACGAGCATCACCTTCACCGCCGGGGTTGCAACGGTGAGCAGCGGTAACAACGGAGTATTGAAGCTGTACAAGGTCGAGACCGCAATCGTTGCCGCGACCGACGGGTCCATCTCGGCGACCGGCGCAGATCGTCTCACGGTGGCAGTCTCGCCTGATTCGCTCGGCCAGTTTGAGTTCAAACTCACATCTCCTCAGACGAACGATGTGGCGTTCACCGGCGCGGACACGCTCATTGCACAGGATGCATATGGGAACATCGTTACAAGCTTCAACGCGTCGGACCGGCCGGTCGAGATCAGTCCCCTGGGATCCCTATCCTCCGGGCTGATTACACTCGGCACGGGGAGGGACAGCGTGCTGAATCAGGTTGGCGACTTCTCTTCGGGCAAGGCCGTTCTCACCAGCAAGCTGAAATATATCGGTCTGGCAGGGACCGGGCAGTTCAAGGCAACCTGTCTGATTTCCGGACAGTCGGGGACATCCGGCAACGTCACTATCGCTCCCGGAGTCGCACGGAGGTTTGTCATCAGCGGAGCATCGTCCGTTGGCGCTGGAATCGGGAGCTCGCTGACGATCACCGCCAAGGATACGTCAGGCAATACCGCGACGGGATATGGGGGCGTAAAGACGCTTGGTTTCATGGGGGCCAGTTCCTCCCCCGATGGCGATCCCCCGACAGTGACCGACAATACGGGTGCGGAACGAAACTTCTCGTGGACGCCCAGAAACACCGATATCACGTTTGTCAACGGCGTGGCCAGTCCGACCGGGAACAATAATGGCGTCCTGCGGCTGCGCAAGGTGGAGGTTGCCGCAATCGCCGTGCGCGATGCCGATATCAGCTCGGTGGTGGGAAGCGAACTGAACGTTACCGTAACGCCGGCCGGGCTTGAGCGGTTCGCCGTTGTCATCACTTCGCCGCAGACCAACGGTGTGGCGTTCAGCGGGATCAATACCGTGACTGCAGTGGACAGCTTTGGGAACGTGGTCACTGGTTTCAACGCCGCCGCAAACAATGTAACGATGACAGCCCCCGGCCTTGCGGGTACCCTGTCAGGTCTCGGATCAGGCGGTACAAACGTCCTGAACCAGGCCGGTGACTTCAGCAGCGGCGTTGCCAATCTGAGCACAAAGCTGAAGTACACGGGGACGACCGGAAGCAGCGTGTTCACGGCGACATCACAGTCCGGCAGGAGCGGTTCCACTTCCGGAAGTGTCGTTATTAATGTGGGGAGTGCGACACGACTTTTGCTCAGCGGGAGCAGTTCGCAGATCGCGGGAGCAAGTCAGGCGCTTACCATCACGGCAAAAGACAGCTCCGGGAATACGGTCACGACGTACGGGGGGGACAAGACCCTGGTGTTTTCCGGTTCCGGCCCCTCATCGAATCCCGTGACGTCTCCGACGGTCACCAACAAGAGCGGCAGCCAGGTGCCTTTCGGCCTGGGCACCGTCATCACGTTTACGGGCGGCAGCGCGACAGTGAGCGGGGGTTCGAATGGGCTCATGCGCCTCTACCGTGCGGCCACCGACACCATCGCGGTCTCGGACGGGAGCATCGGTTCCGGTGCCGGCGACCGGCTCATCGTCACCGTTTCTGCCGATGCCCTCGCGAAATTCGTAGTTGACCTCAACACTCCGCAGCAAAGCGGCGTCGCATTCACCGGCACAAACACCATCACCGCGCAGGACAGTTACGGCAACACGGTTCTGAACTACGACGCCTCCGCTTCTCCGGTGACGATCAGCGCCAACGCGCTCGGAGGGACCGTCGGCGGGCTCACGCCCGGAGCGGAAAATGTCCTGGAACAGAATTCTGATTTTGTGTCCGGAGTCGCGAATCTTACCGGGAAGCTGAAATATACCAGTCCGGTGGGGACCACAACATTTACTGCCGTCAATACGAGCAGCAAGGCCGGTACCTCCGGAAACGTGCAGATCGTGGCGGGGGGCGCGACGCGCCTTGTCATCACGGGCTCATCCACAATGACAGCAGGCGGATCACAGGACCTGACAATCACCGCGCGGGACGGATCCGGAAATATTGTCACGTCGTACACCGGCACCAAATCCCTGACGTTTTCCGGGGCGGATTCCTCGCTGAATCCCGCCACGGCGCCGACGGTCACCAACAATTCCGGCTCGGCGAGGGCATTCGGGGCGACGACAAACATCAACTTCTCCAGCGGTGTGGCAACGGTGTCGGGAAGCAACAACGGCGTCATGCGCCTGTACAGGGCGCAGACGGCGATCATCTCCGTCACGGACGGGACGATCAGCGCCAGCGGTGGAGACCGTCTCACTGTCACAGTTTCTGCGGGTGCGCTCGGCAAGTTCGCATGGGCGTTGACATCGCCGCAGACAAACGGAGCAACGTTTGTGGGCACCAATACGCTCACAGCGCAGGATGATTGGGGGAACCCGCGCACTACCTTTGACGCATCAGCCACACCCGTGACCATCACCAGCAGCCTCGGAGGAACTGTCTCGGGGCTCGGCACCGTCGGCAACAACGTTTTGAACAGAAGCAGCGACTTTGTCTCCGGCGTTGCAAATCTCACGACACTGGGCATGCGGTATACCGGCGCCGTTGGCAACGGCACGTTTACAGCGACCGGAGGGACGAAGAACGGCACCTCCAGCACGATTCAGATCGTCACCGGCGGGGCGACGCGCCTCGTGCTGCGAACCTCGACGGGCGATTCCGTTACGACGTTGAGCGCCGGCGGCACCAGAAATCTCCTGATCACAGCCAAGGACGGGTCAGGCAATACGGTGACCTCCTACACCGGGACGAAGCAACTTACGTTCTCGGGGGCGGACTCTTCGATCGATCCGCCGACGTCGCCGACGGTGACGAACAGCAGCGGTGTCGCTACGGCGTTTACTGTTCAGACCGCCATCTCCTTCACGAATGGCGTTGCCCAGGTGAGCGGAAGCCAGAACGGCGTCCTCCGCCTGTACCGCGCCCAGACAGCGACTATCGCTGTGACGGATGGTTCAATCAGTTCCGCGGGCTCTGACCGGTTGACGGCGACGGTTTCCCCCGGCGCACTGGAGAAGTTCGCGTGGAGTCTTACCTCGCCGCAAGTGAGCGGCGTGGCGTTCACCGGTGCCAACACCCTGACCGCCCGTGATACATACGGAAACACCGTCACCACATTCAATGCGTCGACAAGCAATGTCACGCTCAGCACTTCCCTCGGTCTTCCCTCAACCATAACTGGTCTGGGGACCGGCGGCAACAACATCCTGAATCGGGCCACGGATTTCAGTTCGGGGGTGGCAAACCTTACCACTCTCGGGATGATCTATACGGGTGCAACCGGAAGCGGGACATTCACGGCAACCGCTGCCGGAAAAGCCGGAACCTCGGCTCTTGTGGAAATTACGGCCGGCACGGCGACCCGCCTGGTGATCACAGGCTCAACGACACAAATCGCGGGGTCGGGGCAAAATCTGACGATCACCGCAAAAGACGCATCTGACAACATCGTCACCGGATACACGGGAACGAAGAACCTGACATTCACCGGCCCCAACCCATCGGCGAATCCGGTCACGCAGCCCACTGTCTCGAGTGCGACGGGAACGGACGTCAATTTCAACACACCCACGCCGATCACCTTTACCAACGGTGTCGCCACGGTGAGTGCCGGGCAAAACGGCCAGATGAAATTGTACAAGGTTGAGACGGCGACGATAGTCGTAACGGACGGAACGGTGATATCCACCGGTGCAGACAGGCTGACCGTAACCGTTTCTCCCGGCGCGCTCGGGCAATTCTCCTGGACGCTCGCCTCACCGCAGGTGAACGGCGTCAACTTCACGGGGACGAACACCCTCGTGGCGCAGGACGATTGGGGAAATATCGTGCCCACGTTCAATGCAGCCACAAACAACGTCACGATCACGACAAGCCTTCCGGGCTCTCCGGGAGCGATCACGGGTTTGGGTACGCTGGACAACAACGTGCTCAATCAGGCCGCAGATTTCACGGCCGGTCTGGCGAACCTGACCACCATGGGGATGCGCTATACCGGATCCGCCGGAACGGGAACGTTCACAGCGACCTCCGCCACCGGCTCCAAAACGGGGGTTTCCGGATCCGTTACCATAAACAACCCCCCGTTGACGCTCACGGGTATCTCCCCCGGAGAAGCCAGCCGGCTCCAGTCGGTGCAGGTGGCGCTCACCGGTACGAATTTCATCCCGAAGGTAACGACCGCGAACTTCGGGGCGAACATCACCATTGATACGATCATCGTGCAATCCCCCACGCAAATGACCGTGGGGATCACCATCGGTTCGGGAGCTACGCTGGGCACGCGGGATGTCAGCGTCACGAATCCCTCGCCGGGCGGGGCAACGGCCACGCTGCCGTCGGCGTTCCGCGTGAAGAACATTCCCACGCTCATCAGCATCGCCCCGTCGGCCGGTATCCGCGGACAGACGTACGACGTGATCATCACCGGAACCAACTTCGCGGACGGGGTGAGTTCGGTCGGGGTCCTCGGATCGAACATCACCATCAACTCGTATACCGTGACAAGCCCCACGACCATTGCGATGAACATCAGGGTCAGCCCGGCCGCCTCTGACGGCGTCCGGCAGTTCACCGTGACCAACAGCGGTGCGGAGGGCGGGACTTCAAACGGGGTGGGATTCACGGTTGGGAACAACCCGGTCCCCACGCTCACCAGCATCTCTCCCGACACGGCAACGAGACTGCAGACGATCGAGTTCACTCTCCGCGGAACGAATTTCTACACGGGCATTTCCTCCGTGGATCTGGGCACCGGGTTCGTGGTCACGAGCACCGTCATTGACAGCAGCACAAAGATACGGATCACCGCGACCGTCACCGACACGGCATCGACAGGACTCCGGACCGTCAGCGTCGAGAATGCCGGTCCCGGCGGAGGGAAGGCATCGTTAACCGACGGGCTCATCGTGACGAACCCGCTCCCGACATTCACGGGACTCTCATTGCAGAACGGCTCACGGCTGGATTCTCTGACGATTACGCTCACCGGATCGAACTTTGTCCAGGGAGTGACCAATGCGTCGCTGGGGGCGAACATAACCGTCTACGCGGTGAATGTACAGAATCAGGGAGAGATGGTCGTCGGGCTCACGATTGATTCCGCCGCCACGCTTGGCCCGCGCGATGTCACGGTCTCAAATCCCGTGCCGGGAGGCGGCTCAGCCACGCTCCCGAACGCTTTCACCGTCAACAACCCGATCCCGACGATCATAACGCTGGCTCCCGAAAGCACCCTGGTGGAAGCTGTCAGCGCGTCAGTGCAGGTCGACGGAACAAACTTCGTTCCGGGATCGGTTGTCCGGCTGGGCACCCTGGAGTTGAGCACGACGCTGGTGGACAGGACGCGCGTGACGGCCGCAATTCCGGCCTCCGAGCTCGACACGGCCCGGTCGTACTCCGTGTCGGTGTTTAATCCTGCCCCGGGCGGGGGTGAATCCAACACGAGCACGTTTATCGTCGCTAACCCCATTCCGACTCTGGCAAGCATAGAACCTCCTTCGGGAAGCCGTCTACAAACACTGGACGTAGTATTCACGGGCACAAACTTCGTTGCCAATGTGACCGAAGTCGATTTTGGCGGTTCTGACATTGTGGTCAACAGCACGGTGGTGAATTCCGGCACGACGCTGACCGCCAACATTACCGTGCAAGCCGGCGCAACCATGGGACCGCGCGACGTGACGGTGTCCAATCCCACACCCGGCGGCGGGATGTCGGAGAAACGCACCTTCACGGTGGCGGAAAACCCCGTGCCCACCATCGCCACGGTCACTCCGTCCGTGGGCGCCCGTCTGGGCCACCTGGATGTGGCGATCACCGGTACGAACTTCATCGATGGCGTCACTTCCGTGAACTTCGGATCCGGTATCGTGACGGGCCAGCCGACCATTACCATCCCGACGCAGCTGGTGGTATCGATCACCATCGACACCAGCGCGGCAACGGGATTGCGGTCCGTCTCCGTGACCAACAGCTCGCCGGGAGGCGGCACTGCAACAAAAACGAACGCTTTCACCGTCATCAACCCGGAACCCACGCTCACATCGGTGACGCCCAATATCGTTCAGCAGCTTGAGCGCAGAAACATCGTGATCGAGGGGACCGGCTTCATCGAAGGCGTGACGAGAATTGACATGGGGACGGGCATAACCGTCCACTCCCGTGTCGTCGTCAGCGACACCCAGATTACGGCAGACATCACCGTCAACTCCGACGCGGCCGTTGGCCCGCGGGACATCTCCGTGTTCAACTTCGCCCCCGGTGGCGGCTCCGCGACGCTTGTGAACGGTTTCGTTGTGGGCACCAACGCCGAACCATCGATTGCCAACGCGACCCCGGCGACCGGAAGACGTCTCGAGACGCTCAGCGTCGTGGTGCGTGGGGCGAACTTCACGGGCGGCGCGACGAAGATGGATTTCGGGCCGGATATTAACGTCAATTCGGTCACTGTTGACAGCGCAACCCGGCTGACCACAAACATCACGATCTCGCGCAACGCAGCCACCGGTCCCCGTACGATTTACGTCAGGATCGACCCGCCGGGCGGGGGAGTGGACAGTCTGGTTGACGGCTTCCTGGTGACGAATCCTGTACCGACGCTTCTGTCCGCCACCCCATCGACCGCGATACGGTCGCAGACGTTGAACGTCGACCTGCGCGGCACGAATTTCGTGACCGACACCGAGGTGAATTTCGGTTCAGGGATCACTGTGAATTCCGTGACGCGTGACAGCGCCACGCGACTCACGGCGAACGTCACCATTGGGGCCTTGGCCACGCTCGGCGCGCGAAACGTCGTCGTGTCCAATCCGGCGCCAGGCGGAGGAAATGCTGCACCCGTCGCATTCACCGTCAGCATGGCGCCGCCGCCTACGCCCACGCTCCTGGTCCCGACAAACGGCCAGCCGAACCTTCCGACGAACTTCACGGCCCGCTGGGATTCTGCTGCGGGGGCAACGCATTATCATCTGCAGGTGGCTGTGGTCGGAACGTTCAACACCACGGTGATCGATGACTCCACCTTGACGACCACCTCGCGGCAGATTGGACCGCTGGTCAACAATACGACATACTACTGGCACGTGAGGGCGAGGAATGCCGGGGGCACGAGTGCGTACTCTTCGACATGGACCTTCACGCCGTCGTACCCCACGGTGTGGGTCCTGAACTGGGTCCAGACATTCCCGAGCTACACGAACTCCGGCGATTATCTTCCGACCGACTATCGATTGGTCGGGCTGCCCGGAGGCGGCACGGCGCTTGTCGGCAATCTCGTGAACGGCACAAACGCATCCGACTGGCAGGCCTACTGGGATAACGGCGCCGAGTCCAACTACTTCGTGCCCTATGACGGCGGCCAGACGTTCACCTTCTCCACGGGACGCGCATTCTGGCTTGTCAGAAAGGGGGACTGGAACATCAACACGTCGGTGCCATCCGCGACACTGGATTCGGCGGGGACTGCCCTCGTTCCTTTGCACACGGGGTGGAATATCATCACCAATCCGTTCGCCCAGGCGGTTCCCTGGACAGCAGTACAATCGGTAAACGGACAGGCAACGCGGGAGCCCATCCACGGATTCAGCGGCAGCCAGGGTTTTCAGACCTCAGGCACGCTGGAACCATACAGAGGCTACTACTTCTATAATGTGGACGGTATTGCCACGCTTAAGGTTCCCTATGCCGCAACATCCGGCGTGCTCAAACAACCGGACACGCTAGCTGCCGGATCCTGGACTGTGGGGATCGAGGTATCGACGGAATCCTATGCGGATGTGTCCACTCGACTGGGCATCCGGCCGGATGCCACTGACGGGCTCGACATCCATGACTACCACAAGCCGAGGGCGATCGGAGTGCTGCCGAGCGCTGTCTTCTCGCGGCCCGACATGGATTCCGTTGCATCGGACTTTGCGACCGATTTTCGCGGCCGGATCGACAGGGTTGCGCGTTGGCCCTTCGAGCTCCGTGCTCCCCGCGGGAAGGAGGTGCTGTTGACATTCACCGGCATCGGAGAGGTTCCGACAGAGTTCGACGCCTATCTGGTGGATGTCGCCCGCGCGCGCTATGTCGACTTAAGGGAGAAGAACTCCTATGCAGCTCTTCCCGTCACCGATCGCTCGGCCTTCATCGTGTTAATCGGCACGCATGAGGCGGTTGCCGGCGAGCTTGGCTCCATTGTGCCGCAGACCTTTGCGCTCGAACAAAACTTCCCGAACCCGTTCAACCCGGCGACGACTATTCCGGTGTCGATACCGTTGACGGGAGAAGTGACCGTGAAAATCTACAGCATTCTGGGGGAGGAAGTGCGGACGCTGCACACCGGTGTGCTGGAGCAGGGACGGCACTGGTTGAGATGGGATGGAAGAAATGAGGCGGGCCGCACCGTGGCGACGGGTATGTACCTTACCCGCATGACCACGGCCGCTGGCGGCAGCTACGTCATCAAGATGCTCCTGATGAAATAACCAGGGAGGTTTCATGTACGCCGTTGTGGCTCGGTTCAATCTCCTGCGCGTGGTCCTCGCGGGGCTGCTGCTCCTCGAGGGGTGGCCTCTAGCTGCCGCGCATGCACAGGCGGAGGACACAAGCGTTGAGAATGTCCGTTTCGAGATCAGCGCAGATCTGATCAGGATCTATTACGATCTGAACGCCCCCATCGACAAAGTGCACGCGGTGCGGCTCCTCCTGCGCAGGGAGAACGATGCGTCCTTTGTGTATCGCCCGCTGAATATCACGGGGGATGCGGGAACGATTGTGTTTCCCGGACAGAAACGACGGATCGTTTGGGAATTCACGAAGGAATTCCCGGACGGTCTTTCGGGGGAGGATTTCTATTTCGTGGTGGAAGCCGAGTACGTGGAACCGGAAGGGATGAGTCCGTGGATCTGGATCGGCGGGGGAGTGCTCGTGGCCGGCATCGTGACACTGATTGCTCTTCCTGGAAGTGATGAGCCTCCCGTCCCTCCTCCCTCCGGATTTCCTGCTCCGCCGGGACGTCCCTAATGATCAACGGAGAAGTGCAGCCATGGTGAAGAACACGCGTGCGGCCTGGGTGATGATTGCGAGCGTTGTTTGCTGGACAGCGGCGCCCCCGGCCTCGGCGCAGATCGTAAGCGGACGCAGTCCCGCCGGAGCCCTCCGTGTCGCAGCGGAAGTGGACAGTGCAGGAGTTCGCGTTCCCGCGAGAGTTAAGTCCGCGTCATACGATTTCGAATTTTCGGAACCCTCCGGGGACAATTTTCTCGGGCCGCGGGAAACGGGCCGGCTGCGGATTGTGCTTACGAACAGCGGGAAAACGCCCTTGCGGGGCGTGGTTGCACGCGTCCTGCCCCTTTCGGCTGCCACGGGTTTGACATACAATGACTCGATCGCCGTGGGAGATGTGCCCGTCAATGCAACGCGCTATGCCATCTTCTATTTCACTGCGACGGAAAGCGTCACCTCGCAGATCATGACGTTTCAGATTGACATTGTTGACAAACAGGGGAGTGTAGCAGATTCGCGGCTCTTTACCTTTCTCACGCGCGAGAGGTAAGGGGAATACCGTCAAAGGGAATGATGTAGAGAGATAGGAAGCAACGGGGGGGAGAAGGAAGAAGTCTATCCGACGCGGGGGGCCTGCCTGTTACCCTTGTGTGCTCTCATTGATCCACTCGGCCGTAATCGAGTGCATCAACGCATCCCGTTCGTTTGCGAAACGGAAAAAGAGGACGACGATTGCGGTCACTGCGAAATACGCGGCGATTCCCAGGGCTATTTCCACAGTGCCTCCTGTTTGAAGGATATGATCAATATACACTTTTACAGTATGAAATGGAAGGCGTCGGCCTCTCCATTTGTGCCGATTCGCAAAGCCCGTAAAGCGGCACTTCTCCAGATTGCACAACTTCTGTGCCGACCGTCGGCGAACATCGCTCCGGGCCGAAACGCGCATCAGCGCGGCCTCTGAGGCGTCACCGGCGGTGAAGCGTGTAAGAATTGCCTGCAGTTTCTACATTATTGACATTTGTTGGTTTTCTTTGCACTATAATTTCTCGAATAGCGTTCGTCTTCTTCGTGTATTGAGTAGAAGAGGTGACCAATGAAGACACATCAGAATCGTGCAGCTGGGCCGGATGGACCCCGGGAGAGGGGAATTCAGGAATATTTTGCGATGATGATCAGGGGGAAATGGATCATTGGTGTCACCTTTCTCGCTGTCCTTATAGCGACGATTCTCTTCACGAAGCTCACGCCACCGACCTATCATGCGACGGCAAAGGTTCTCTTGAGCGCCGGAGAAGGCCGGGGTGCCTTGTTCCTTGACGCCGTGCGTACTGACGGGGTCAAGAATGTGATCCAGAACGAGCTGGAGATCTTGAACTCCCGGGCGCTGATGGACTCTGCCGGTGCAGCCTTGCTGAGAATGAAGTATCTGGACGATGCAAAGGGGGAGCTCATGCCGCTGGTGCTTCCGTCGCCGGATGATCCTACAAAGCCCGAATTTGCCCCGCTTCCGCTGGTGTCAGGTCGGATCGCAGGCTCCGTGGAGTTTGATCCTGTGCGCGACTCAGACATCATCACCATCACGGCGAAGAGTCAGAACCCCCGTGAGGCCGCGCTACTAGCGAATACCTTCGCAGAAGCATACCGGGACCGGAATATCTATATGAGCCGGGCCAAGTCACGCTCGTTCCGCGAGTTTCTGGAGGCACAGGCAAGGGAAAAACGCAAAGCGCTGGAGGAAACCGAGAACTCGTTGCAGAATTACATGGAGAATCAGGGAGTGGTCTCGCTCGATGACGAGTCGAAACGCATGATCGATCAGCTTGCCGAACTCGAAGCGGCTAGGGATGCGACTGACATCAACCTGAAGGAGATGCAGAACACTCTCGCGTCCTATCATGCCCAGCTCCCCCAGCAAGAGACCAATGTAGCGAGGGTCGTCGGAGAGGCAAACGACACATACATTCGCCAAATGCAGGAGCAGCTCTCCAGGCTGGAGGTCCAGCGTGACATGGCAGTTGTCCAGAACCCCTCCTCTGCTGGACGTGAGATCCTCAACGAGAAAGTCAAGGAAATTGATCAACAGATCGCGTCCGTCCGTCTCAAGCTCCAGACCCGCACGGACGACTACCTCCGCACGCTCACTCCTTCCCAGGGTGCCGGCGCCGATGCAGCAGAATACTTGAAATCCGTCAAGCAGAAGATCCTGGAGACGGAAATCAGCGTTTCGGCCTTGGCGGCGAAGAAGAAGGCCCTCAGTGAGGCAATATCCGACTACGAACGGAAATTCGATCGAATCCCGAGCAAGAGTGTTGCGCTTGCGCGCCTCCAGCGGGCACGCCTGAGCAATGAAAAACTCTATCTCATGGTTGAGGAAAAGTACAACGAGGCGAATATTACCGAACAATCGAATATCGGGTACATTGAGATCATAGAGCGCGCCGCCGTGCCTCTTTCGCCGTCCAGCCCGAAAACGTTTGTGAATCTTGCCCTGGGCATTGTCCTGGGTCTCGGCCTCGGCGTTGCCATTGCATTTGCGAAAGAGTTTCTGGATGTTCGCGTCCAGTCGCCGGAAGATCTCAAACGGTATGGATTCCCGTCGTTGACGCCGATCGGCAACATTGACAATGAGATTGAACGGTTGGGCGGGCCAAAGATTGCCGCGCGCGACAAGGCCGTTGACGCGCACCTCGTTACGCTGTCATTTCCGTTCTCGTCAATTGCCGAGTCGTACAGGCAGATGCGAACGAATTTGCAGTTTGCGAAGATTGGCAGGCCGATACGATCAGTCCTGGTCACCAGTCCTTCGCCCGGTGAGGGAAAATCCACCACCGCATCCAACCTCGGGATTGCTTTTGCACAGACGGGGAAGCGGGTGTTGCTGGTAGACGCCGATCTGCGTCGACCAACCTTGGGGACCATGTTCCGGATCACGGGCGGCGCCGGGTTGTCGGAGTTGCTGAGCGGGAAAGAGCGGGTGCGCAATGTTATTCGGGAAACGAAGGTGGAAAATCTTCATTTCGTCTCCAGCGGAGAGATTCCTCCCAACCCTGCGGAAGTCCTCGGCTCGGATGCCATGCGTGACTTCATCGACTCGATGACGAAAGAGTACGATCTGGTGCTGTTTGACTCATCGCCGGTGCTTGCAGTAACAGACCCTGCGGTCATATCCACGATGGTAGACGGCACGATCCTCGTCGCGGCAGCGGGCAAAGTCCGTCTCCAGGATCTTCAGCAGGCCTCGGAGGTTCTTGAAGGTGTCGGAGGCAAAGTGGCGGGTGTCGTGCTGAACGGGTTTGACGCCCAGAAGGCATACGGCCTGTCGTTTCGTCGGGGCGGGAAACACGGCCGACTTGGCTATGGAACGTCGTATTATCGCAGCAAATCTCCTGGAGACGGTGCCGGGACAGAGGCCGGAGCCAAAGGGAAATCGCCCACAGCAGTCGCATAGGGAGCAGATCCATGGTTGCATTCAGTCACAGAACGATTCGCAAGATCATCACCCGCTTCGCCCTTGCGGGTCTCGTGTTCGCGGGGGTGGTGGCAGCTCCCTCCCGCTGCGCTGCGCAGCTTGAGACGAGCATCGGCCTGTCACACAGCGGGGCCTCTTCCGCGGCATACTACTACATCTCGAAGCCCGGTGAGATCACCATTTCGGTGAATCTCTGGGGGCAGGTGCGCAATCCTGGGCGGTACGAGGTTCCGATATCCACGGATATCGTTCAGCTCATATCTTATGCGGGCGGACCGCTCGCACAGGCCGATCTGGGTTCGGTACGGGTTGCCCGCGAGGTACGGCGGGAGGATGCTATCCGGACGGTGGAGTTCTCGGTCAATCTGGACAGGCTGGACAGGTTGGACGAGAAAGCGAGGAAACTGGAGCCCGGGGACACGGTGGTCATTGAGGCCGTCTCGTTCTCGTGGGCGGATGCATTCAACGTGGTTACAACTGCGGCCATTATCACCGCGGCAGTGGCAAATGCTGTAATCGCTCTCCGTTGATGCATCAGGGGATTGACGGCATCACCATTCCCTTGGAACGCAAGGAAATCGACGCATGATGTTCCGGATGGTGCTGTTTTTTCTGGTCCTCGGTTTTCACTCGTATGTGGGCATCTTCAGTACGATTCTCCTGCCGGGCATCTCACTCATTGTCCGCTATGTTTTCGTCGTCACCGATGTCCTCATGGTTGCCCTCTGCGTTACCGTGTTCTGGCGGAACCGCACGCACTACGGAGCCAGGGCGCTCTCGCTCTTTGTCGCCTTCGCCCTCTTGACGTTCATCTACAATATCGAACATATGGGTCCCTCGGCGACCCTCAACGGGCTCCGGGAACCGGTGTTCTTTCTGTCTTCTCTCGTTGTCGTGTACGATTTCTTTCAGTCCGATCTGCGAGATCGATTCGTCGAGAGCTTCACATCGTACCTGTTCGTCTTTGCCCTCTTGCAGCTGCCCGCCTCTTTGTATGAAGTAGCGCGGTTTGGCGCGACGGATCACGTTGGAGGCACGTTTGGTTTTGGCGGGAGCGGTATACTCACACAGCTACTCTTTCTGATCGCCTTCTACTTCGTCGTGCGCAGAGGCTCTCTGTACGAGGGGACTGCGTTCAACATCAAGAAGGTGTTCCTCTACTCCATCCTGTTGATCCCGTGCGCGCTGAATGAGACAAAGATCTCGTTCATCTTCCTTCCACTCTTCTTTAGTCTGATTGCGTTCACAAGCGGCAAAGTGTACCGGGCCATTCCGATTGTGGTCCTCAGCGTCCTCCTCGGGCTTTTCTGGGAGTATTTCTACTCCACGAACGTTCAGGAAACGCGGACGGTGTTTGACATCCGCTACGTGGAACGGTATCTCTATTCCGGTGACAACTCTGTGGACATGCCGCGACTCGCCCGGATTCCCGTCATGTTCCACCTCATGCGGGGAGACATAGGCGCTATCCTGCTTGGGCTCGGCTATGGCCTCTTCGGCGGAGCCAATGTGCTTGGTATGACTCAGTTGGGCAAGACGCTCTCCTTCCTCGGGGGATCAAAAATCCTGCTGTTCACCATCTGGATTCAGGGAGGCCTGCTCGCCGTCCTCTCGGTAGCGTTTGCGATGTTCGGATTCATGCGGACGAAATCGTGGAACTACTACACGCTTCGCCGGTTCAAGTGGTTTCTCTTTTTCAGCCTCATTGTGATGTGGGTGTACAATGATGCGATCCTGTTTCGGACGTTTGCCATCATGACGTCGTACTTCATGGTGTTCATCGCCGAGGGCGGTGATGGGGAGGCGCTCTTTGGCTCGTTGCCCGCCGAAGACCAGGAGGAAACCCTCGAACGTTCATGATACACCTGCTCATCGTCGATGCGCATCAGTTTGGATACCACACGGATACCTATGCATATTGCCGATGGCTGAAGGATGATCTCGATCTGACCGTCGTCTGCTGGGACTATGGGAACAAACGCATAGCGCTGGATGGGATCTCCGTGGTGTATGTCCCGCGTAGCGGCGGACCCGTTCGCAGGCTCTTACGGTACATCCGGAGCGTTATTGCCATCGGGCACGCCCGGAACTTCGATGTATGGTTCATCGTCCGCTTCTCCGGCTGTTCAGTTCTCCGATGGTTTTCCCGCCGAACCCCCAAAATCGTCGACATCCGGACGGGCTCGGTCCACGGGAGTGCGTTCCGGCGCACGTGGGACAACCGGGGCATACGCTGGGAGTGTTCCGTATTCAGGCATATCACGGTCATCGCGGATGCCGTGGCGGATGTCATTGGCTTAGCACGCGGACGGTATTCGGTGCTCCCGCTGGGCGGTGAACCCCTCGAAATCCCGCCAAAGACCTTTGGGCGGATACACCTCCTCTACGTGGGGACCCTCAATAACCGGCACATCGACAGAACCGTTGAGGGGCTTGGTCTCTTCCTGCAAGACTCAGGGAATGCAATGGACATTTCGTATGATATCGTCGGCGGAGGAGATCATCGTGAACAAGAGCGGCTTCTCGACGCCGTCCGCCGGTATTCCTGCGAATCGCTCGTGAAATACCATGGGATGATTCCCAACGCGGAACTGCGACCATACCTCGAGCGCGCCAACGCCGGCGTCGCGTTTATCCCGATGACGCCGTACTATGACTGTCAGCCGTCGACCAAGGTGTTCGAATACCTGCTTGCCGGTATGCCGGTGCTCGCTACCGCTACACGTGCGAACAGCGAGACCATCCGTTCTGAGAACGGGATTCTCCATGGCGATACCGCCGAAGGATTCCGCCACGCACTGCATCAGTTGTCGGAACATCGGGGCGAATTCGATTCGCGGGCGATCAAGACCTCGAGTATGCAGCACTCCTGGCAATACATTTCCAGGCAGATTCTGTATCCGCTCATTACCGGAATAGTCGACGGAGACAGGGGGACGCCGGTGGATTCCGAAGGAGTTGTGGATGCATAAACATCCACAAAGCAAGAGTACTCCGCTCGAACCCGACAGACGAGTCCTCCTGATCCTTCGCACTCCACCTCCCTATGGCGGAGGCGAAATCATAGCACGTTCTCTTCTGGACGCCTTCCAAAACGCGTACGACATACTCGAGTTCACACGTGTGCGGCATTCCAAACAATCACAAGGACGTCTTACCCTCGACAATCTCCGATTC
This sequence comes from Bacteroidota bacterium, assembly GCA_020846365.1. Taxonomy (GTDB): domain Bacteria; phylum Bacteroidota; class Ignavibacteria; order UBA10030; family UBA6906; genus JAGDMK01. Next base: position 9,427 of record JADLEA010000062.1, on the reverse strand, counting down.
GGATTGACCTATGTGTTCATTTCCGCACGACGGATCATCCGGACTCGGCCTCACGCAGTCTATATCGACATTCCCAAAGACTTTCCGTCGTTTCTGCGTACGAGCCCGATACTTCTCATCGCACGCATTTTGCGCGTTGCTGTCGTGGGTGATCTGGCAGGTGCTGCGTTCCCCTTTATCGAGAAACACGGCTGGAAGAAGAGATTTGGTATGTGGATCCTGCGACCCGTGTTTGCGGTCCGCGTTCTCTCCCCTTCGCTGGCTTTGCGGCTCAAGGCTCTGGGCTTGACAAACGCCGTGAGTGTCTCGAACGGCATTTCCTGCGAGGCCGCGGAAGGCGAGAGGGATTACCATCTTCACCAGGTTCCGCAGTTGCTCTATGTGGGGAAGCTTTCACCTGCGAAGGGCCTCTGGACACTCCTCGGCTTCCTGGAATCTTGCCATGCCCGCGGACAAGAGGTGCACGTGCATCTCGTGGGAGAGTGGGAGAGTCCGACCCTCCGAGATGAGGTGCATGCATGGATACGCGATCGCGGTCTGGATCCTCTGCTCACTCTCCATGGATTGCTCGTAGGCGACGCCAAATGGGCGGTGTTTCGGAATGCCACGGCGCTCGTGCATCCCTCGTTTTGGGATGGCCAACCCGTGACCATGCTTGAGGCATTTGCCTTCGGACTTCCCGTCATAGCAACTCCGGTCGGTGCCATCCCCGACACGGTGGAGGACGGGAAGACCGGCTATCTCATGAAGGACAACTCGGCAGAGGAACTCTACCGGGGTATGCGGCTGATCATGGCGGATGCACAGGTCTATAGGAGGTTTGCGGTCGAGGCCCGACGCGCTTATGAGACTCGCTTTCGGCTGGAAATCTTCGTTAGGCAGATGGATGAACTCTTCCGGAAGGCGCGGGACTCCAGGAGGGAGGCCGGGCAGGCATGACCTGCAAGCCCTCCGGCGATCGATGATGCCAGTCGCGGCAGTGCGTCCCCGGGCGGCGCGACACGACGGCATTGTCCGTATGCCACGGCCCCGCCTGAGAGGGTTCTGGCCTGGCGCCTGTTGCTGAAATCGCCTATCTTTGTGATCAGGGTAGAAGGCTTGCTGACACGAGGTCGGGTGGCGTGTGACGGCAATCACCCCACAGTTTCGGGAGTTTGCGAAATTAGAAGGCTCAAGCGTACTTCAGCGTGACAATAGCGGGCGTGCAGCGGCAGAGGTGAGCAGCATGTGGGGTTGGGCATGAAGCGTGACGTGAAGTGACTACGGCGACACTGTGCGCGCCGAGCGGTGGTTTCATCGACCAAGAAAAATGAGGAGTTTCCGATGCTTCAGGTGATTCAGTATCAGAAGACGGGCGAGATGAGGGTGGAAGAACTCCCCGACCCCACACTTGATAAGGGATCGCTCCTCGTCCGTACCGGGAGTTCTCTCATCAGCGCCGGGACGGAACGCACGTCCGTTGAAACGGCGCGCGCATCGATGGTGGGAAAGGCCCGGTCACGACCTGACCTTGTGCGTCAGGTTCTCGAGAACGTGAAAAGCGAAGGTCTCGTCGCCACGTACAAGAAAGTCAAAAACAGACTCGACAACTACAAAGAGCTGGGGTATAGCTCTGCTGGCATCGTCATCGCGTCGGATGTTGACGGGTTCGTCCCCGGAGACAGGGTAGCCTGTGGCGGCCCGGCGTACCACGCTGAACTCGTCTCCATTCCGAAGCACCTGGCCGCCAAACTCCCGGCCGACGTGACCTTTGAGGAGGGATCGTTTGCCACGATCGGCGCCATTGCATTGCAGGGCGTCCGGCAGGCCCAGGTGCAGATAGGCGAGACCGTCGCGGTCATTGGGCTGGGACTCCTGGGGCTGTTGACAGTCCAACTTCTCAGAGCCAACGGATGCAGAGTTATCGGGCTGGACGTAACGGACGCCCACTGGGCTCTGGCCCGCCAGCTCGGGTGCATGGATTGCCTCTGGAGCAATGTGGAGGCGGTACGCCATATCGAGGCCATGACGCAAGGATACGGAACCGACGCGGTGATTATCACCGCCTCGACGCAGTCCAACGAGCCGCTGGAGCTCTCCCTGAAGATGGCACGCAAGAAATCCCGTACCGTCGTGGTCGGCGCAGTTGGCATGAATGTCCCACGATCTCCCTTCTATGAGAAGGAACTGGATCTTCGCATCTCCTGCTCCTACGGGCCGGGTCGCTACGATCCTGCGTACGAGGACCGGGGGGAGGACTATCCCATCGGGTACGTGCGCTGGACGGAGAACCGGAACATGGCATCGGTCATCGACCTGATTGCGCGACGCTGCATCGATGTCCGCCCGCTCATCACGCACCGTTTCGCCATTGCCGACGCGCTGAAAGCATACGATCTGATCACGCGGAAGGGAGAGAAGTACTTGGGCGTGCTGATCACCTATCCTGACGCCGTTGATGCGACCAAACCCCGCGTGCGTCGCGTCAGCGTAGCCGCCGCCTCACCGGCAGACACACGCACCTCTGTCGGCTTCATCGGGGCGGGAAACTTCGCCCAATCCTACCTGCTTCCGCCCATGAAGAAGCTTCCGGTCTTGCTCAAAAGCGTGGTGACCGGAACTCCCGTTAATGCAAAGTCTGTCGCAGACAAATTCGGTTTCCAGGAGTGCGGGACGGAGGCCGCCATCGTTGTCGAAGATCCTGCCGTGGATGCAGCGGTTATTGCCACACGGCACGACACGCACGCGCAATTTGTCTATGAAGCCCTCACAAAAGGAAAACACGTATTCGTGGAGAAACCCCTTGCGGTGACGCGCGAAGAGCTCGCACGCATTGTCTCACTGCGGGAGCAGTCTCCACAGGCGGCAGGGAAACATGTGATGGTAGGGTTCAATCGGAGGTTCTCCAAGCCCTTCAAGGACATAGCGGAATTCTTTGAGAACCGACGGGAGCCGTTGGTCGTGAGCTACCGCGTCAATGCCGGATCCCTGCCCGCAACACACTGGATCCTGTCTGCAGGACAAGGCGGACGGATGATCGGAGAAGGATGCCATTTCATCGATTGCATGCAGTTCCTCATCGGCGCCCGCCCCGTACATGTGGTTGCCCGTGCGCTGTCTCTGGGCGGAGGCGTCCGTTCGTCCCCTGAATCCATCGTCGCGACCGTAACGTTCGCCGACGGGTCAGTCGGCACACTTACGTACCTAGCCAACGGTGATGCGGCGATGGGGAAGGAGTATTGCGAAGTGTTCGGTGCGGGGAAGTCGGCCGTCATGGATAATTTCAAGGAAGTGCGATTCTTCGCCAGAGGCAAGCAGTCGAAGAAATCGTACGACGGATCGAAGGGCCATGTCGAGGAAGTCCGGCATTTCGTCCGGCTTATCCGTGGGGAAACGGCGCCATTGCTCACGTTCGAACAGTGCGTAGATGCTACTCTCGTTACCTTTGCCGTGATGGAATCCCTCAAGGAGGGTGCCGGTGTCACGCTCGCGTAACCTCGCAGATCGGTCTCTCGTCCGAGATGCAGCGCTGCGGGTCGAAAGCTATCTCAGAACAGCCGACTATCGGGGGTACGATCCGTACGACGCCCTCACGTCTCCGCTTTTCCGTCTCCCTGTCCTGCGGAACACGAAAGTTATCCGGTGGGGATCTCAACAGGTTGTAAAGAGGCTTCCGGTCAACATCCGTCCGCTCTTGGGCATACGAGGTGGATTGAACCCGGTCACGCTCGGTCTCTGCATCCAGGCGTACACCGCACTTGCGCTGGCCATTCCGGAACGGAGGGAGGAACTGGAAGGGGAGATTCGTCGATGCATGACGATGCTGGGGGGACTGCAGACGAAGGGGTACAGCGGCGCGTGTTGGGGATACGATTTCGACTGGGAAGCACGCTACGCTTGTTTCCCTGCGTACACTCCCACAGTGGTTGCCACGGGCTTCATCACCAATGCACTCTTCCATGCGTATGAGAGGTTGGGGATTGACGAGGCACGGGAGTTTTGCATCAGTGCCTCGCGTTTCGTGCTCAGGGATCTCAGGCGCATGGAATCAGACGGGATGTTTTGTTTTTCCTATTCGCCGATGGACGACAACGTCGTCCTGAATGCGACCATGAAAGGCGCGCGTCTTCTCTGCCAGGTGTTCACACTGACGGGAGATCAATCGCTGATAGAGACCGCCGAGCGGACCGTCCGGTTTGTCGTGCGGCACCAGCAGGCAAACGGCGCCTGGGCGTATGCGCTGGGAGACTCGCGTTCCTGGGCCGACAATTTTCATACCGGCTATATCCTTGATTGCCTGGACGAGTTCGTGAAGCGGACCGGCAAGACTGATTACCGTCCGGCGCTCGAAGCCGGGTTCCGGTACTATCGGGAGAATTTCTTTGTCAACGAGGCACAGCCGAAGTACTACGATAATAGTCTCTATCCGATCGATTCCACTGCGGCGGCGCAGTCCATATTAACCCTCACACGATTTGGCGAGACAGATACGGCCCACAACGTGGCCGGCTGGATGGTTCGTCATATGCAGCATCGGCGCGGCTACTTCTACTACCAGAAGAACCGCTGGTACACGGTCAGGATCCCCTACGCGCGGTGGTCAGCCGCATGGATGTTCCTGGCGCTTTCCACACTCTTGGAGCGTTCTCAATGTACTGGGTCGACCTAGACAACACACCTCACGTCCCGCTGTTCCGCCCCATTCTTGCGGAGCTGTCCTCCCGGGGGATTGAGACGCTTGTGACTTCGCGCAAGCATGCTCAGACGGAAGATCTGCTGAAGCTCTGGGGAATTCCACACACGGCCGTCGGAGTCCACGGAGGCAAGAGCAAGGTGCGCAAGGTGGCAAATCTCATGCACAGGGCCGCTTCGCTCACCCGAATGGTGAAGGGCCAGGACATACAGCTCTCCTTCAGTCATGGTTCACGGACGCACCTTATTGCCTCACGAATCCGGGGCATCCCCTACGTGGAGATGAACGACTACGAGTTTTCCGAGCATCGGCTGGCGGATGCGTTTGCCACGGTCGTCATGTTTCCCGCCTATATTCCTGACAGCCGGCTTATCGCTGCTGGCCATAAGATGAGCAAGGTAATCCGATACCACGGCTTCAAGGAGCAAATCTATCTGAAAGAATTCTCACCGGTGGAGGGTTTCCGTGCAGGTATCGGGGTTCCGGAAGATGCCATCCTTGTAACAATGCGTCCGCCAAGCACGACGGCGAACTATCACGACGCCCGGAGCGAAGCCCTGTTTGGGGAGTGTCTGAAGCACTTCGGACTTCGCGACGATACCTACGTCCTGATTGTGAATCGAACGGCGTCAGAACAACGATTGGTCCCTCCCGCCATGCTTGCGCGAGACAACGTGCGCTTTCTCACCAAGTCGGTGGACGGGCTGCAACTCCTCTGGCACTCCGACATCGTCGTGAGCGGAGGTGGCACCATGAACAGGGAATCGGCGTTGCTGGGTATTCCCGCGTACAGCATTTTTACGGGTCGCAAACCATATCTGGATGAGTTCCTGAGTGATCAGGGCAGATTACGTTTCATCGAGAACGCAAAGGCTGTGCACGCGATTCCCGTGACACGAAGGGCTAAGGCCGAGCTCTTTCCGTCTGAAGCACAAGACCTTCCGGGTGAGATCGTGTCCGTTCTCCAGGAGATTGCGGCTGGATCTCGGCGTGTGGAACAGCGAAAGACGGTTGTATGAAGGTCATTTCCGTAGATCCCGCGGCCGACCCGCGATGGCTTGCCTTCTTGAACCATATGCCGGAGGCGACTCTGTTTTATCATCCTTCCTGGATGAAAACCCTCGACGAGGCATACGGCTACCCGCAATGCTGCTTGGGGGTCGAGGAGAATGGCGAGATCATTGGTGTACTCCCGCTGATGGAAATTGACAGCTGGATAACTGGCAAGCGCGGCGTGTGTCTCCCCTTTACCGACTCCTGCGGTCCGCTCACCGTGACTCCTGATGCCACTGCTCTCCTGTTGGATACTCTCGCCTCAGACCGTCGGCGCCGCGGCTGGAAGTATGCGGAGGTCCGTACCCGGGCTGACCATCCCGGCGCCAGGCAAACTGCCGAATACAAATATCACCGCCTGATGGTCTCCGGCGATGTGCAATCCATGTTCAGCCGCCTCAACAAGAAGCGCACGCAATGGTCTATCCAGAAGGCGGAGAGCTCTCGCGTTGTTGTAGAACGGCGGACGGACCGGGAGGCACTGGACGAGTTTGTTCGCCTCAACGACCTGACGCGGCGGAAGCACGGAATCCCCCCTCAACCCAGAAGGTTTTTCGAATCCCTCCACCGGCACATTATCGCACAAGGCCTGGGCTTCGTCAACCTCGCCACTGTCGATGGCGTCGTTGCCGCCGGCTCGGTCTGGCTCGCCTTTAATCGAACACTCATCCACAAGTATTCCGCCTCAGACGTGCGCTACCTTAAGGCGTGCCCCAACCATGCTGTTGTATGGGACGCAATCAAGTGGGCCATTGCCAACGCGATGGCCGTGGTAGATTTCGGGCGCTCGGACCTTGAGGGCGAGGGACTCATCAAGTTCAAGCAGAGCTGGGGGAGTGAGGAAAGCGATCTGACGTATGTACGGTGGAGTGACTCGGCGCCCCGACAGGGGCAAGACGTGATGCACAGCGTAGAAAAGGCGTTACGTCATATGCCGTTGCCCATCCTGCGCCTGGCAGGAAGGGTGATGTATCGCCATATTGGATGACCAGCGGGAGCAAGCATGCAAAAGACAGGTGGTTCAACACTGCGCGATCTCACGAAATTCTCAGATCAGGCGACGCTCCCTGCCGATCCAGGTGACGCACTGCGACGCTTTCTGCGCGAGGAGTATCTGGAACGAGGGGGAAACCCGCTGCTGAATCTCTACTATCGCATGAAGCCGCTCATTCCCCGTCCGCTTCAACTTGCACTTCGCCGTCGTTACATCACACGCCAGGCCCAACGACAATTCCCGAACTGGCCGATTGAACCATGCGTCGTCGACCTTCTCAGGGATTACGTGCTTGAGACCGTGCAGTTGAACGGCGGTGAGGCACCCCACTCCTGCGCCTTCTGGCCGCACGGGAAGCAGTTCGCATTTGTTATCACTCACGACATCGAATGGGATGCAGGTCTTCGCCGGGCACCCGCATTGGGTGCACTTGAGAAGAAGCACGGCTTCACGTCATCCTGGAACTTTGTTCCCGAACGATACCCTATCGACTGGGCAATACTGGAGGAGCTCCGGGCGGAAGGATTCGAACTGGGATTGCACGGTCTCAAACACGATGGGAAGCTCTTTGCCTCACGCAAGATATTCGAGGCCCGCGTCAACCAGATGAAGGTGTACGCCAGCAAATGGGGGCTTGCTGGATTCAGGTCTCCGTCGACACTCCGCAATCCCGAGTGGATGCATGTATTGCCTTTCGAGTACGATTCGACGTTCCCTGACACGGATCCGTACGAACCCCAACCGGGTGGGTGCTGCACCATCTGGCCGTACTTCTTTGCCGATCTCGTTGAACTTCCGATGACTCTGCCCCAGGACCACACCTTGTTTGAGATCCTTGGTCATCGGGACATCGCCGTGTGGCAGAAGAAGGCCTCCTGGATCATGCGGCACGGCGGAATGGTTCTCATCAACGTCCATCCGGATTACATGATGACCCAAGAGCGCCTGTCCCTGTACGAGGAATTCCTGGTCTGGATGAGGTCTTTTGACGGGATGTATCATGCCCTTCCGCTTGAGGTCTCGAGGTGGTGGAGGGCGCGAAACGCATCGCGCGTTTCCCTACGTGATGGGCGTCCGGCCATCCTCGGCCCCGCAGCGGACAAGGGCGTGCTGGTCAGAGCTCGACCGGGCGAGGATGCAGTGACGTGGACACCCGTATCCCCGTAGGGGAGGAGCGGGACTGCGTCGCATAGAAGCGACGCACCCGCAGAGGCCAGAAGTCGCATTCTGGAACAATACCATAACTGACAAAAAGGTGATTGTATGATGCGTGTACCGTTTCTCGACCTCAAAGTGCAATATGCTGCGATCAAGGAGGAGGTCCTTCCCGCTATCCACGCCGTGCTGGACAACACGGCGTACGTCCTCGGCAAACCGGTCAGTGAATTCGAGGCCGCGTTCGGCCGGGAACACGGCGTACAGTATTGCTACGGCGTGAGTTCCGGCACCGACGGCAATCACATGGCACTCTGGGCGCTCGGGATCGGACCCGGGGACGAAGTGTTGATCCCGGCAAACACGTTCATTGCCACGGCCTGGGGGGCCACGCTGTGCGGGGCGACTCCGGTGTTCGTGGATTGCGAAGCAGACAGCTACAACATCGACCCGCGGAAGGTCGAAGCGAAGATTACGCCGCGCACCAAGGCCATCGTGGCAGTCCATCTCTACGGTCAGCCGGCAGACATGGATCCTCTCCGCGAGATCGCGCAACGGCGGAAGATCGCGCTTGTCGAAGACTGCGCACAGTCCCATCTGGCGGAATACAAGGGCAAGCGTACCGGCGGGCTTTCGATCGCGTCTTCGTTCAGTTTCTATCCGGGGAAGAACCTCGGCGCCTACGGCGAGGGAGGTGCTGTGGCGACGAACGATCCCGAGCTCGCCAGGAAGTTCAAGATGATCAGGGATCATGGCGCGGAAAAGAAATACTGGCATGAGATGTACGGTCACAACTACCGGATGGAAGGCATCCAGGGCGCGGTGCTCGGCGTGAAATTCCGCCATCTGCCGGCATGGACAGAGGGAAGAAGGAAGAATGCGGCGCTCTACAACGCCCGCCTCAAGGACATCCCGGGGGTCGTCACGCCGCGGGAGATGCCGTACGCCAAGCATGTATACCATCTCTATGTGATTCGCGCTCCCCGCCGGGACGAGCTACAGAAACATCTGGATGCACAAGGGATTGCCACCGGACTGCATTATCCGATCCCGTTGCATATGCAGACGGCGTTCAAGCACCTGGGGTACAAAGAGGGTGACTTCCCGGTTACGGAAAAAGCGGCCCGGGAGATCCTCTCGCTTCCCATGTATCCCGAGCTGAGTGAGGAACAGATCACCTACGTCGCAGACAAAATCCGCGAATTCTACAAGTAATCTGCATCCCGCTGTATCACGCCCTGACCATTCTCCTCCGGACGTTCTCCGGAGGAGAATGCTTTTTTTCGGTAAACCCATGAGAGTCAAGCGATTGGCAATCCGCAGCGCTGATGACGACGTTGTGTGCACATGGTACATGTCCCGCGGGTGTTGGCGCGTTTTTTGGGGCACATAGTTATAACGTGACGGCGGACACGGCACAGGGGACCGGACCTTTCTACATTGTACACACACAATGAAGAGTAGAAGCTACACCGTCGAGTTGCATTTGGACGCGCTTTTTTTTAACCTTAATCGGGTCAGCATGGCTGGCTTTTTATCCTGAAGGGTACAAG
>JADLEA010000061.1 GCA_020846365.1 Bacteroidota bacterium | reverse complement strand
GTTCGTTCCTGCATGTTGCCGTCCTGATCCTTCCAGCTTTCATTGGTTGCCAGGGAAAAAGTGGCAACCGGTGCCCCGCCGCCGGTATACCGGAGTTCCGGATCCTTCCCGAGGTTACCGATCAGCATTACCTTGTTGAGACTCTTTGCCATGATGGGTCCTTTCCTGAGATCATAGTATGCTACTGAGATTCGCCTTCTTTTTCAAGTTCATGACCTGCCAATCCCGCGCGCGGATCGGGGAGAACGATCAACCGTCCGGGGAGGAGAAGGTACAGCCGCTCTCCGGCGAGACAGAGTGACTTGACGTGCTCAACCGCTTCCCCTGCCAGGTTCGCCAACGCGACCCGCAGAAGCGGCCTGTGCAATGCGGTGAAGCAGACGAGATCCGCTCCATCGAGAACCGCGGCTCCCTTTTCGTCCGCTGCCAGGAGCGTCGGGTTCGTGAGAACTCCTTCTCCCAGCGTTGTCAGGAAGTTTCCAAAGCTGTCGAACACGACCACGCGTGGGGTGTCGAGAACATAGATCCAGTCATTCGGCCCGCTTTCCACCTGCACCGGTTGTTGCAGACGGCCGGCTCCCCCCCCGAACCCGCCGCAGGCCGACTCCACGCGGTTCGCGGCATCGACCTTCACAATACGGCCGTTCTCGGAATCGCAAATAAAGAGAGAGCCCAGTCGGGAGAGCGTGACATCGGTGGGGTAGCCGAATCGGGTCGACTGATCTTCCGCATCACGCGTCGAGAGAGCGGAAACAAAACTGAGAGTCCGATCAAAGCGTTGGATGCGATGATTCCCATAGTCCGCGACGTACACATCCAGCCCGTTCTTTGCCCAGACGCCTGCAGGCTGATCGAACCTGCCGTTCTCCCACCCTGGTCCGCCGACAACAACGTGTGATTGCAGACTCTGATTGAACCACGAAAGCGTCCCCTGATGAGCGTCAAGGATAAAAATGTTTCCATGGACATCCACATCCATACTGGTTCCACCCGAAGGCAGGGCGAGGGACCGAACCTGTGCCCCGCCGTTGACAGCATAGAAGGCCAGCCCGAGAACCGCGACGCAACGCAGCACCGTCTGAAACCAGGCAGTGCGAGAGCGAGAATCCCGGTCATTGGTTCGTGTTGCCTGAACTCCGCGATATGCGCTGGTCGGCCGGCGTGCCGCCATTCCACGTTGCAGACAGAACACTAAGGGTTTCTCCAGGAAATGAGATTCGCCAGTAGCCTGAATGCTCCGGGGTGGACACTCATCCATTGAGGCCCAAACGCGAGGTCTGTATACGTCATGCGGCCCTCCCCTGCTGCCGCGGTGACCACAAGAGGACGCCGTGCATCGTATCGGACCGGTGTTTCCACGGAAGCTGGCCCGGCGATCGATACACTGTTGTATCCTGATGCAAAAACCCAGTCCTGGAATACCGACGCGTCAAGTCTGTTCGGTACGCGCAGAAGTCTGTGAGTCGTGTCAACAAAGGCCGGCACCTGGGCGGCAAGCGTGGGATCCCTCTGAAGGCGGAGGGTTTCCCAGAGGGGAGATGCATTCCATGACTGCGCATCCTGTGCAAGGATTATCACGTGTCCGCCGCGTTGTGTCAGATCCACCGTGAGCGCCCGCAGCAGGTCGCTTCGCGGGGAGAGGGTCGTATACCTCCGGTCGATGATAAGGACAGCCAGCGCAGCCAGCGACGTTCTCGCTTCAGCCACGCTGTGGAGTTCATGCACATGCGGGAGGCCGAGCCGTCGCAGTGCCACCGCAGTAGGGCTGTTCTTCAGGGCAGTGAGCAAACCAACGGCCAGAGAGGTGTCGATTGCCGCATCGAACCTCCGGGCTGCAAAGCGCCCGACTTCGATACCGCCCAGAGTGACCGGTACCATGCTGACGCCTTCCGGAATCGAGTCCCGCCATATCAGGTGCAGCGTATCCGTTTGTGACAGTCCTTTGCCGTTCAGGCGCACCAATCTTCCCGCGGCCCGGACGATCGAATCGTTCACGGCAACCGTGTCGCGGAGGCCGTCGCGGCTGTTGTTCGTCATGCGCGTAACCAGGAATTCGCCGGGTGAGCATCGCACAATGGGTGTCAGGATTTCGGTTGCGAATCTTGGCGCATACCGGATCGGCAATGAGATCCTGTAGGTGAAGTTCTCCTCGCGTGACTTCCCCCTGTGCAGCAAGAAGAGCATGACGGGTCGGACGGCGACCGGTTGATCCAGAGAGTATTCGACCTGTGGGAGGTCATAGGTGAGGTGCTCCGGAGAAATGATCCGGTATTCCCCGGGGACCTCCAGGGGGAGCGTGGATCGGATCCCCTCATTGAGGATCCACCCCCGCTCGGCGGCGGGAAAATACACGTCCGTGCTACCGTCTTCCCTGATTCCCGTGACGGACTGAATGCGTACATGAGTCAACTGGCGGGGTGCAAGGACGTTCTCAGAAAGCGTGAACTCGACGGTCACTCCGAGAAGAGCGTTCCGGAGGTTTTCAAGCATGCCCTTCCAATCTATAAGCTGTTTCATCCTGAGGCCGGACCGGTCCATCGTCGATCCGATTGCCGCGTCCACGGAATCCACCACCCGCAGGGTCCTTCCAAGGAGCTCCGCTCTCGAACTCCGGCGGGCCAGGACGTCTTTGCCATAGGAGCGGATCACTGCATGCAGATTCTTCAGATCCCGGGGGATCTGGTACTCGACACCTTCGTCCAGTCTCTTTGCCGCCCGCCGCCCCGGTGAGATCACTGCCGAGTATCGCACGTTCCTGTCTCTCGCGTTGCGTTGGACGGCCTGCCAGGAATACTCTGTGGCCAATTCTCTTGCGACATCCTCAAACGTCCGGCCAAGCGCCTGGGCTACGCCGGTGTTCAGGACGGCCACACCCTGACCCTTCCCTTCATCAACCCACAATCGGGAAATGGTCCAGTGTTCCCGATCTCTCTGTACTACACCTGAGAGCGCGGATTTCCGGATGTTGTTCTTCGAGACCGCATCGCGGAGCGTGGAGGACAGGCCTTTCCACAGCGGGCTTGCCGATCCCCCATCCCAATCACGGAAGAGGAGGATGACATGGGGTTTCAGAAAGCCGAAGAGCTCCCGGAGCTTTCTCTCAAGGGAATCGGCGGGCCATGCCGCGCGGACTCCCGCGCTGTCAGCAACGCTTCCCGGATCGGCAAGATTGAGAAACCGCGTATCCGCTTCCATCCTGGCCAGGGTTGTGGCTGTGGCGTTGCGGCGTTCAGCGGCAAGCTCCCGGGGTAGTGCGCCAGCGGCATCGTGTTCTCCCGACTCGCCGTTCGTCACGTATACACTTGTCACCTGCGCCGCGGCTCCGAGCCGAAGGTAGGCGAGCGTGGCGAGATCTTCGTCGCCTGGCCGCAGCGAAACGGCCAGGACCCGGAGTCCGCTGGTGAGCTCCATTGCGCGCATCCGGACGGCCGTTGCGCCGGTATCCGGAATGAGGGTGCGGGAGCGGGGTGCCGAGAGCATTCCCTGGTGCAGGGACGCGCAGAGCATCGTCAGGGCAAGAAGGCGGAGAGATGAGCGTAGTGATGTCATGGTTCAATGTACCAAGAGATGATCAGAGATGACATAAAAAAAAGCTGCCCCGCAAAGGGGCAGCTTTTTGCCACACGGCACGGGTTCGCTGCAGGAGCGCAACGAGCCTAGAACCCGAGCTTGAGTCCCATAGCGATGTTGTCGTCGAAGAGTTCGACCTGCCGGTAGGCGAAGTCGACTCCC
>JADLEA010000060.1 GCA_020846365.1 Bacteroidota bacterium | reverse complement strand
TGGAAGGCCTCTTTGACCTGATTCAGAATCTGAAAATCGCCGATGACCATCGAGTCGATACCGGCCGACACCTTAAACAGGTGATGCATCGCGGCACCTGCCCGGTGCGCGGTAAAATGGTCCGGATGGACGTCAGAGGCAGCTCCCTTTATCTCCACCAGGGAGGAGATGACGTCCCGCTCCGTCATCGTTGGATCGGAGGGAATGCCATACACCTCTGTGCGGTTGCAGGTCGAGACCACCATGCATTCGTTGAAGTAACGGTCTTTCAGGAGTGCAAGCACCCGCGGCATTTCCTCAGTAGAGAGCCACATCTTTTCGCGGACCTCGACCGATGCCGTATGATGACTGATCCCGATGGAAAAAAGGTTCATCCTCGCCGCACGACCCGACTAATGAAATGTGTGAAAACTACTGAGGTAGATATTGATGACGATCATCGAGAGAAACACGAAGGCAAAGCCGACCAGGGAAACGATCATGGTTTTGCGTCCCTGCCATCCACCTTTCCGTTTCGCCATCAGGGCAAGCGCGTACAAGCACCAGATGGCGATCGTCCCGATCAGTTTGGGATCCAGGTACGAGATGTCCTTGAAGACCACCGGCAGCCAGACGACCCCGATGAGAATGGCGATGCTCAACATCACGAACCCGAAGACCTCGGCCCGGTGGCTCATCGTTTCGAGCATCTCCAGGTTCGGCAGCCGGCTGTACACCATGCCGAACCGGCTCGATTTGATCTCATGGTACAGCATCAGGTAGAGCAGGCCGTAGACAGCCGACAGCGAAAGCGCGGTGTAGCCCAGGAGTGCCGTGGAGACGTGGAAGCCCAGAACCAGACTGTGGAGGTAGTCCGGTATCACCAACAGGTCTTTGATGAAGATGGATGACACTGTCTGGAACACGAGGGTAAACGAGAGGACAAACAGGCCCGTGTTCTGCACGTGAGTGCGGAACTCGACGTAGAGATAGGCGATCGCGTTGCTCACCGCCAGGAGCGTCAGGATCTCGAACACCGAGGTGATCGGGGGATGGTCAAACGCGATGGTGCGGGCCGCGAGATATGCCCCGTGGAGAAGGATGACAAGAATCAGCGCCGGGTGCTTTGTCCGTTCAAGTCGCGGCGCACTGGTGAAAAACGTGATGCCGTACACCACCACGAGGACCGCATACAGAAGCGGCAGCACGAGGCGGAGCAGGTCGACTATGAACGTGACACCCATAATAACGGAATATACGCATTTGCCGGCAGAAAAAGAAGCCGGCGGACGCGGTGGCTACTCCTCGAGGGTCGTGAGGTCCTTCGGCTCCTGCCCCAGCGCCCTCGCTTTCAGAACGCGCCTCATGATTTTGCCGCTCCTCGTCTTCGGCAACGAGTCTACAAACTGAATGCTGTCAGGTTTGGCGATGGGACCCATTTCATGCGCGACGTGGGCCCGGAGTTCCTCGATCAGTTTCTCGCTCTTCTCGACGCCGGCCTTTACAATGACAAAAGTGTGAATGGCGTTCCCCTTGACATCATGGGGCAAACCGATCGCGGCGGCTTCCGCGATCGCATGATGGCTTACCAGCGCGCTCTCGATTTCCGCCGTGCCGAGGCGATAGCCGGACACCTTGATGACATCGTCCACTCTACCGATGACCCAGTAGTAGCCGTCTTCGTCCTTGCGCGCGGAATCACCCGTGAGGTACGCGCCGGGGAACTTGCTCCAGTACTGCGCTTTGTAACGCTCCGGGTCGCGGTAGATCGTCCGCATCATGGCGGGCCACGGCGTTTTGATCACCAGGAATCCCTCCTCGTTCACCCCTGCCGGCTTCCCCTCTTCGTCGAGCACGTCCATCTTCACCCCCGGAAATGGGCGCGTGCCCGATCCGGGCTTCAACGTGACCGCGGGCGTGGGGGTAATCATGAACATGCCCGTCTCCGTCTGCCACCAGGTATCCATAATCGGGCAACGTCCCTTGCCGATGACGCGATGGTACCACTTCCATGCCTCCGGGTTGATCGGTTCCCCCACCGAACCAAGGATGCGCAACGACGAGAGGTCGTGCCGGTTGGGCCATGCCTCGCCAAAGCGCATGAGACCGCGGATGGCCGTGGGCGCCGTGTAGAGGACGTTGATCCCGTACTTCTCAATCATCTGCCACCACCGGTTGGGATAGGGATAGGTCGGCGCGCCTTCGTACATGAAGGAGGTGGTCCCGTTCAACAACGGGCCGTAGACGATATAGCTATGACCGGTTATCCAGCCCGGATCGGCCGCACACCAGTACCGGTCTTCGTCGTGGATGTCGAATACGTACTTCAGCGTGCTGTACGTCCCCACCATGTACCCGCCGTGCGTGTGGAGGATGGCCTTGGGCTTGCCGGTGGTCCCGGATGTGTAGAGGATGAACAAAGGATCTTCGGCGTCCATGACTTCGATATGACATTGCATGCCTGCAATCGGAAGCGCCATGAGCTCATGATACCACATGTCGCGGCCCGACTCCATGTTTACTGCTTCGCCGGTGCGCTTGACGACGAGCACGCTCTCCACGGTTGCAGCCCGCTGGAGAGCTTCATCCGCAATGGCCTTCAGCGGCACAATCTTGCCGCGCTGGTACGCGCCGTCCGCCACAATCAGCACCTTGGACTGGCTGTCCTCAAGCCGCTCGTGGAGGGCTTCCACGGTGAAGCCACCATACACAACGGAATGGATCGCGCCGATGCGCGCGCAGGCAAGCATGCCGATCATCAGCTCCGGAATCCGCCCCATGTACAACGTTACCCGATCGCCCTTTTGCACTCCCAGACTGCGCAGGACATTGGCGAAGCGGCAGGTTTCGCGCTTGAGGGCGAAATACGAAAACGAACGGAATTCGCCCTTCTCCCCCTCCCACATCAAAGCCAGTTTGTTTCTCCGGGCAGTCTGCGTGTGCCGGTCCAGACAGTTGTAGACAATATTGGTCTTGCCGTTGGTAAACCACTTGAAGAAGGGCTTGTGGGAATCATCCAGAACCTTGTCCCAGTGTTCGAACCAGTGAAGTTCATGCGCTTCCCTGGACCAGAAACCTTCCAGATCCTTCTCTGCCTCGCCTATCAGTTTGTCCCAATCCCGGACGTGGACGTGGCGAAGCACTTCATCAGAGGGAATGAATACTTCTCCGGACAAGGACTTGTCGGGCATGGCGCTCTCCTGGATTGATGGGGGACGATGGCCTACATGGACAACGAAAAACTCTCCGTATCGCCGGCAAGGACTATCATCGGCTCTGCCACAGCATGCATCTCCTGACACTCGACAATGGCCCTGGCGAACTGCGCGTAGCGGGATTGCTGCACTTGGAAGACCGCTTTGAGAATCACCTTCCAGACGTCGGACGTGCCGCCTGTGAGTCCGATCAGAAATTCAACTTCGTGGCTGTCAGCTGTAGGGGATATGGATTGAAGGATTGTTTCCGCCAGCTTCTTCTCCCGGGTCAGCAGGCGATCAAGGGTCTTGACGTCCGTCCGCTTGTGCGGCGAGGTGACCCGGCCCCGCTCCGGTTCCCTTCTCCCCGAGCTGGCCGGGGTGGTGTCGGCCGGAAGCATCTGCTGGATGCGGTTGTCCAGCACGGATACCTGCATCCGCCATGTGCTGCTCTTGCTGAGCTCGAGCAGGATCTCCAGCAATGCGTGCAATCGGAAATCCACCCGGTGTAGAAGATCGGCTTTGCCGCGGACGACCGATCCCGACTCCGCCGGGATGATCAGGCTGTTCACGCGAAGCGTATTAATGATCCGTTCGTGTTGCGCGCGATGTTTCAACGTGTCCTGCTTGTTCAGCAGGAGCATGCCGGTCTTGCTCACGCTGGCGTCCTGGTCTTTCAACAGACTGAGATAGAACCGGATGCCTGCATGGTCGAGCGCAAAAAGATCCGTTCCTCCGTCAAGGCCGATACCGTCAAGACTGAAGGGGGTCGTAGACGGCGATTCGGACATGGGAATGAGCGAAGCGGCAAGCACGTAGGCTAGTTGCTCATCGAAGGAATATGGGATATGCCTCGGCGTCGGAGTGGGTGCAGGGCGTGGAGGCGGCAACGTTATGGGTTTTGACGACGCCGGGCTGGATGGCAGCGCAAAGAGCTCTGCTGACCGGTCGGGCGGCTTCGACGGAGCCACGGGGCCAGGAGATGCTGATTGAGGCCTAGACGCGGATTCCGCGGCGGGGGCGACCGGAGTGGATTCCCGGGCGGGAAAGATTTGCGTGACACGCTCGGGTACTCTGGGTTGAAGCGGAGGAGCAGGTGACGGCGTCGATGGAGCCGGCGCGGGTTCCGGCGGTGGAGCAACCGCTGCTGGTCTCGGGGGTGGAGCCACCGGCGTGGGTTTGGGAATCGATGTCGCTGGCGCAGGTTCCAAAGGCGAAGCAACCGGCGTGCGCTTTGGGGGCGGACCAACCGGCGCAGGTTCAGAAGGCGAAGCAACTGGCGTCGACTTGGGAGGCGGACCAACCGGTGCAGGTTCAGAAGGCGAAGCAACCGGCGTCGACTTGGGAGGCGGACCAACCGGTGCAGGTTCAGAAGGCGAAGCAACTGGCGTCGACTTGGGAGGCGGACCAACCGGTGCAGGTACAGATGGTGAAGCAACAGGCGTGGGTTTCGGGGGCGCACTCACCGGCGCGGCAACGGGCACAGCTGAAACCGGCTTGTCCTCGCGTGTGGGTAGGATCTGTGTAACGCGTTCCGGCGCCTTCTTTTCAGCAATCCGTTCGACCTCTTGAACAATCCGCAAAATGAAGGTTTCGGCCTCTTCCGGAGGCACCCCTTCAAAAGCCCGCCGAAGTGCAGTGCTACGAGAAAGCTGTGCTATCAGCTCTCCCAGAAGTGCAGCACCCATCATATCCTTCATCAGGTCTCTTTGCTCCAGCTGCCGTATGTGTGAGAACAAACCCAAATCGAAGATACATATTGCGGAGACAAACATCAAACTTGCGGGTCCGCTCCGGTTTTACTACGTTATGATGAAGTATCCCTGACACTTCCCTGCAGGAATGAGCATCTCACCAGTGAATCGAAGAGTTCCCCGGCTCTTAGCGGACGACGCTCTCATAGAACAGGCCAAGACCGGCGACCATCGGGCATTTACCGAACTGGTGCGGCGGTATGAGGAGACGGTCTACCGGTTCTCCTTCAAGATCTGCCGCGACCAGGACAAGGCCTCGGAGACACTGCAGGATACCTTCGTGAATGTGTTTAGAAAACTGGATTCCTTCGACGGCAAGGCGAAGTTCAGCACCTGGCTGTACACGATCGTGACCAACAACTGTCTCATGAAGAGGCGGAGGCGGAAAAGCGACGAGATGGAGGAGTCCCTGGAGGCCTACGATCACGCCCATCTGCCGCACGACGATACGCAGCATCCGGTCCTGGCCACCTCGGCAGGAGACCCGGCCGATGTGGTGATCACCAAGGAGCTTCGCGGGATACTTGACGCGGCCATGGAGAAGTTGCCGGAGGATTACCGTGTCGTATTTGTCATGCGGGACATCGAGGGGCGCTCGACCGAGGAGACCGCCGGCGTGCTCGGCCTCTCGATCGAGGCAACAAAGTCGCGCCTCCGCCGAGCCCGCGCATTCCTGCGGGATCAGCTGCATCCGTACATCACGGCTCATCCGGAGGTCATGTCATGAAATGCGAGGACGTGTACCTGCACATCTGTGACCATCTGGATGAGGACATTTCCTCGCCCCGCTGCCGCATGATCAGAGAGCACCTGGATGCGTGCCCGAATTGCCAGGCGTACCTCAGCTCGCTCAAGAAGACCATCACGCTGTACAAAGCGATCCCGGAGCCCTCTGTCCCGGCGCACGCACACAAGGAACTCTTCAAGACCATCTCGGTGCTTACTTCGCACAGGGCGACGCCTGTCAAGCGCAAAGCCCGGTCGAAAGGAACCACATTACGACACTGAGTGCGCGGTACATTATGCCCATGACCGGATCATCAGCATGACGACTCTGGCGGTAGTGCTCGCGATCTTCTGTGCATTGATGATCATCCTGCAGATCACGATTGCCGTACGGTCCCGGCGGCTTCAGAAGCGGAGGCTTCAGCGATTGGGAGGCCCGTTGGGGGAAGCCGTCGCCTCGGGCGACCGGCTGTTGGCGTACTTCTACAGCCCTTCCTGCACGGAGAGCCGGCAGCAGACCCCGATCATTGACACCCTGCAAGGCGAGTACGAGAACATCTTCAAGGTCGACGTCGGTGAGCACTTTGATGCCGCGCGGGCGTTTGGCGTGAAGACCACACCCACACCGAGAATCGTGGAAGGCGGAAAAGTCGTTGAAGTGTTGATCGGTCCGCGCAACGAAGACCGGCTGCGCGAAGCCCTCCTGTAACCCCCTAGTTCCCTGTCTTGGCGGCCAGCTTGCTTCGACGCCAGCCGAAGAGAAGATAGACCACCAGGCCCGCACCCAGCCAGACGCCGAACCGGACCCACGTCACCCACGGAAGCCCTGCCATCAGGTAGACGCAACTGGCAATCCCGAGGATCGGGATCAGCGGCACCAGCGGCGTGCGGAAAGCCCGGGGGCGGTCTGGTTCGCGGTACCGCAAGATGATCACCCCCAGACAGACCAGGACGAAGGCGAACAGCGTACCGATGTTCGTCAGCTCCACGATCTCATTGATGTTTGCGACGGAAGAGACCGTCGCCACGGCGACCCCCGTCCAGAACGTCGTGATATGTGGCGTCTTGTAGCGCGGGTGCACCTTTGCGAAGTACGCGGGAAGGAGCCCGTCGCGCGACATGGAAAAGAATATTCTGGGCTGGCCGTACTGGAAGACCAGAAGCACTGCCGTCATGGAGACGACCGCCCCCACGGCGACGATGCCCGCCGAGACGTCCGCGTTCACGTAGGCGAATGCCGCGGCCAGCGGGTCGGCGACGCCCAGGTGCTGCCATGGCACCATGCCGGTGAGCACCAATGCCACCGCGATGTAAATGACCGTACAGATGATCAATGATCCGATGATACCGATGGGCAGATCGCGGGAGGGCCGGCGGCATTCTTCCGCCGCGGTCGATATTGCGTCGAAACCGATATAGGCAAAGAAGATAAGGCTGGCGCCGACCCATACACCGGAAAAGCCATTCGGCATGAACGGGCTCCAGTGCTCGGGCCTGACGAACTGCGCGCCCGCGTACACGAAAAACCCCAGAATGCATATCTTGATGATCACCATGATGTTGTTCACGCGCGCCGATTCTTTCACGCCGATAATCAGCAGCCAGGTGATCACCGCGACGATGCCGACGGAGAGGGCGTTGAAGATAACCGGGATGCCGAGAAGACGGGGATGGGTCTGCCAGGCCTCAAACGGAAGGAGAAGGGATGGGTCGATCTGTCCGCCTGCATTCGCGACCGCATGCGATGCCTGCACCGCCGAGCGATAATCGACGGCGAGCCACGCGGGAATGTGCACTCCGATCCCCTCACACAGCTGATGGAAATACGCGGCCCAGGCAATGGCCACCGCGACGTTTCCCACCGCGTACTCAATAATCAGATCCCACCCGATGATCCAGGCGACCAGCTCGCCCATGGTGGCGTACGAATAGGTGTAGGCGCTGCCCGAAATCGGCACGAGGGAGGCGAATTCGGCGTAGCAGAGGCCGCAGAACGCGCACGCCACCGCCGTCAGGGCAAAGGAAAGCACTATCGCCGGCCCGGCACCCGGTCGGAGCGCATCGCCCGCCACGGCCGTGCCGATGGTCGCGAAAATACCCGATCCGATGATCGCCCCTATCCCGAGCATGACGATATCGTATGGACCGAGAGCGCGCCGCAGCTTGTTGGACTGATGCTCCGCTTCGAGGAGAATCGCATCCAGGCTCTTGGTGCGGAAGAACTGACGGAACATGAAGCCTCTTAGGTGAAACGGTATTTGCGGTAGGTACTGATGCCTTCCTTCAGCACGACTTTGAAGAAGCCAGTCACAGGAACGGCGAGGAGCATTCCGAGGATGCCGAACAGCTCTCCCCCGATCATGATCGCCACCAGCACAAGGACAGGATGCATCTCAACGCTGGAAGCAACCACATACGGCACGACGACAAAATCGTCAATGAGCTTCAGCGCAAAATAGGCGACGATCACGGGCACGGCGCTTCCCAGGCTCCCGCTTCCCAGAATCGCAACGGCAGCGGCGGGAATGACTCCCGCGATCGGACCGACGTAGGGAATGAGATTCGCGAGCCCGGCGAAGATCCCGAGGAACACAAAATAGTTGACGCCCAGAATCCACAGCGCGATAATCGACATCGCCCCGAATACCAGCGCATCAATGAACTGGCCCCGGAGGTAGTTGCCCATCTGCGTGTCCATCTTGTACAGCAGATCCAGCGTGAACTCGAAATAGCGGTTCGGCACCATGCTCACGAGTGCCTTCTTCATTTCCCTTCCGTCCTTCAGGAAGAAGAACATCATGAACGGGATGGTGACCCCATGAATGATGAGCGAAAGCGAATCGCTCAACAGGAAGGAGAACATCCGCTCGCCGATCGATGTCTTGAACTCCCGTATCCGGCCGAGCAGATCCATGTCCCCCAGTCCAAGAAACCCGAGTTGTGACTTGAGCGACACCTCAATCTCTTTGATGGCCAGGGAGGCCTGCTCCGTCGTTGAGCCCGACTGGAGGGCCTGCATCTGTTCGAAGATGACCGGCACGAGGATGAACCCGGCCCCTACGACAAGGCACGAAAGGAGGAGTACCACCACGACGACGGCAAGCGTACGGCTCATCCCCCTGGCTTCCAGCGCCGTTGCCAGCGGGTCGAGAATGTATGCCAGGAGAAGCGAGAGAATCACGGTTTGCGCGGCGCCGCCGATGAACAACAAGAGAATGGCGACAAACAGCGCGACCAGCAGCGGCATGAGTTCGCGGGAGTGGCGGGCGGTCGACGGATTCATCAGGGCGGCGTCACCGGGCTCTTGTGTGTGGCCTGAAGGAGCTGTTCATTGAGCGTCAACACCTGCTGGTTGGCCTTGCGCAGCCGGTCGCCGATGATCTTCGCCACGCGGATGACGATCTTGACCCCGAAACGGGGATCCCGTTCCATGAGGCCGAAGAGATCCGACTGAAAGAACCCGAGGATCTGACAGTGCGTCTTGGCAACGACGGTGGCGGAACGCGGCGTTTCATCCAGGAGCGAAACCTCGCCAAAAAAATCACCATCGCTGAGCCGGGAGAGCTGAACCTCGTCTCTCCCGGTCAGTACCACGGCTTCTCCGGACTGTAAGATATACATGCCCAACCCGGGCTCATCCTGACGGATGATGACTTCTTCGGGGAGATATTCCCGTCGATGGATGAAGCGCTCCAGCGCGGCGAGCTCACGCTGAGAAAACCCTTCAAAAATGGGGATCCTCTCCAGAATCGCACGAAGAGCTTCGTCTTGCTTGTGCTTGCGGCGATATCCGAAGACTCGCGCGCGGAAATCGGTCATTGCGGGCTCCCTCCTTGAGGATCGGTCGCCGGAATATACACGATTCCGGCATCAAAGTCACGTCCCGGCCCGTGCCGCCACGGCAATGCCGAATTTCTCGATGATAGCCTGCACTTCATCAAGCTTGATGGGCTTGCTGATGTAGTCATCCATCCCCGCCTCGAGACAGCGTTCTTTGTCCCCCTGCATGACATTGGCGGTGATGGCGATAATGCGGGGCCGATGCTCTTCGGGAACGGTGGCAACGATGCGTCTGGTCGCCTCCATGCCATCCATGACCGGCATCTGCACATCCATGAAAATGAGATCATAGGGCTGGCGTTCGAGTGCGTCCAGAACTTCCTGCCCGTCTGCGGCCACGTCGGCCCGGTACCCCATGCGCTTCAGAATGGCGAGCGCGAGCGCCTGGTTGATGGGATTGTCTTCCGCCAGGAGGATGCGCAACGGCAGCCGGCTCGCCAGCTTCGTGTCCAGTCTCAGCGCGTTCGGATTCCTGACAGGAATCTTCCCTCCCCCCACAGCGCTCTTCAGGAGTTTCTTCAGCTGCGACCGTTTCACCGGTTTAAGTGCCTGACCGCAGAACAGGGATCCGAGCTCTTCATTCTGAACGCCCGCCTTGCTCCCGGAGGAGAGCAGGATCATGGGGAAGGTGTTCTTCTTGCGGTCCGCACGCACCCGCCGGGCGAATTCCACCCCGTCGATGTCGGGCATGAACAGATCCACGAGAGCAACATCCACCGCCGCGCCCGAGGCAAGATACGAGAGCGCTTCCTGTGCATTCCGGCACCGGTGCGAAGCCATCCCCTCTGAATCGCAGAACCGTGCCAGCAGCATACCGTTCGTCTCGTTATCGTCGAGGATCAGCACCCTCTTATCCGCGAGACAAACTTCGGGGCCGGTTCCGGCGGATGGCGCAGCATCGTCGACAGGAACACGCAGGGTGATGTAGAACACCGATCCAGCACCCTCGGTGCTCTCCACCCAGATTCGGCCATCCATGAGTTCCACGAGACGCTTGCAGATTGCCAGTCCCAGACCCGTGCCCCCGAAGCGGCGTGAGATGGACACATCCGCCTGCGTGAACGGCTCGAAGAGCGCCTTGAGCGCTTCCGGTGAAATGCCGATGCCGGTGTCCTTCACGGTAATCAACAACTCGACCAGTCCCTGGTCGATGCTGTTGGCCACCGCCGTGATCAGGATTTCTCCCCGCTCGGTGAACTTCACGGCATTGCCGACCAGATTAGCGAGGATCTGCCGCACGCGGGTCTCATCTCCGATAACGCTCTCCGGGACTCCGGCATCCACATGACACATGAGCTCTATGGATTTCTCCGAGGCCTTCCGGGAGAAGAGATCGAGGGCTTCTTCAATGCACGCCAGGGGTGAGAACGGCAGTTGTTCCAGGTCGGTCTTGCCGGACTCGATTTTGGAGAAATCCAGTATCTCATTCAGGATGGCAAGGAGCGACTCCCCGCTGCTGCGAATGGTCTCGGCGAATTCGTGTTGTTCATCGGTAAGGGGCGTTTCGAGCAGAAGGCTGGTCATGCCGATAACGCCGTTCATCGGGGTTCGGATTTCGTGACTCATCGCGGCGAGGAAATTTTCCTTCGCCCTGCTCGCCGCTTCTGCCGCGTCCTTCGCCACGCGGAGTTCCTCTGCGTAGAGTCGCAACTCCTCCTCCGCGCGTTTCCGCTCGGTGATATCCTGCATCGCCGAGCGCAGCCCGACGACGGCACCGGCGTTGTCCAGCTGCAACCGATCCTCGATCAGCACCGACACCGGTGAGCCATCCTTCTTGAGAAACGTCCGCTCGTACGGCTCAAGCGGGGCTGCTTTCGCCTCCACTTTCCGGATGACGGCACGGCGTGAGGCGTTGGAATCTTCCACGAACTGCCACACAGGTTTGCCGAGCATTTCCTCCAATGCATATCCCAGCATGGCAAGCTCGGTCTTGTTGACACGCGTGATGATGCCGTTGCGGTCGATCTCATGATACCCTACGGGCGCGTCATCGTACAGCTCGCGGAATCGCTGCTCGCTGATGCGGAGCGCTTCCTCGGCCAGCCGGGTCTCGGTGATATCCCTGAATATCCCGAACGTTCCGGTCAGTTTCCCGCGGTCGTCGAATTGCGGCGTGCCCGTGATAAGCAGGGTGCGTTGCTCGCCGTCGGCGCGGGTGAACTCAACCGTGTAACTGTTGCGCAATCCCGTATGCCGCGTTAGCGTTTGCCCGCGTATCGTCTCGAAAACTTCCGGAGACGTGAACTCGGCGAAACACCGCCCCCGCAGCGTTCCGGGTTCCACGCCGAAAATACGCTCGGCGGACGGATTCACGAAGGTGAACCGCTCATCCAGATCGGCGAAGATAATCCCCTCGCCCGTATTCTCTATCAACGTCCGGTAGAGCTGCTCACTGCGGCGGAGTTTCTGATCCATGTGATGACGGAAAAGCGCCATCTCCACGGTCGTGGCCAACTCTCGCTCGTCAAACGGCTTAAGAATGTATCCGAACGGACCGATTTCCTTGGCACGGCGAAGAGTTTCTTTGTCGGAGTAGGAGGTGACAAAAATGACAGGGATGTCGACTTCAGCACGGATCTTCTCTGCCGCGGTAATGCCGTCGTAGGCACCCTCCATGCCAATATCCAGCAGCACCAGATCAGGATGTTGATCCAGTGCCGCCCGTACGGCGTCCTCTCCGCTGCCCACAACCGCAACAACAGTACACCCCAGCCCCATCATGCGTTTGCGGAGATCGGCGGCGACGATCCGCTCGTCGTCGGCGATTATCACCCGGGCATTCTCCGGGGATGTAAGCGCATTCATGCAGCCTAGGTATGCAAGCACCGTACCAGAAGGAAACCGCACAGGATGGAAGGATTGGATGCCGGGAGGCAGGAATGACGAGACAGGATGTACCCAAATTGCCCGGAGACACACATCTGGCTACTTCTAGCCAGCGCGTCTATTGTAGGTTCTTCAAGAGCGAGGACCGGAAGGACTCCCCGCCAGGGAACCCTAGGACGCCCATGAGGACGTTTCCCCGAACAACCAGATCCACAAGGCCGTGGTGAGGGTCTTCCGCGTGAACGAACTCATCCGCGAGACCCTTGTCCACGCGCGGAGCAACACGCAAAAATGCCACGAGCGCGGCAGTCGCGAGTTCAGCGGATGCGTGCGGGATGGCAAAGACACGGCATCCGTCCCCGGATCCATACGAAGCGACATACGCACCCTTCAGAAATCCATACCCGAGGAAGTCGCGCGCAATGTA
>JADLEA010000059.1 GCA_020846365.1 Bacteroidota bacterium | reverse complement strand
TTTGCATAGAAGGGTTCCCGCTCCCCGCGTTGACTGACGAGCCAGTCATTCCTCTCAGATCCCGATCATCAACGTCGCCGTGATCTGGAACGTCGAAATCGACCTCGAAGCTGAAACGAAGTGGTCGTCGCTGCCCGCCGCATACAGCGGGTCCTTCTCGTCGTTCAACGACCGGTACGAATCCACACGGATGTTGCTCCGTTCGGCGACCTGCCACTCTTTCGAGAGAGGATTGATGAACGCGTATTCCGCCCCGAGGTCCAGGTTCATTGCAGGACTCAGCTTGATCAACACGCCCCCGTTGATGCCGAACCCGATCCGCGACGCCGCGGCGACGTCGATGGATCCGGAGGGCACTTTGGTCAAACCCTGGAACGTAGTTTCACCGCTTATCGAATGCCACGCCACGTTTGCGCCCACATACGGAGTCAACGGAAGCCCGGGGATCGAAGAGGAAAACTCCGGTCCTGCCTTGACGGTGAATATCGATTGGCTCACTTCCACCTTCCCGCGCCCTGCTTCACCTTCACCGCTGTTGCTGAGGTGACCGTATTCGATGCCTCCCACGAGAGTAATCCCGCCCAACCCGATGCGCCCCTTCGCCTGAAGATTGTAACCGGTTGAAAGCCCGTACTTCGCGCCGGAGTAGTACTCGGTGGTTTCCCCTCCAAAATCACCCATGGGCAACCTCATACCCGCACCCGCACCAAGTTGTACTGTCACCTGGGATTCGGCCGGCACATTCGTCAGCACAATCAGCAGGCCAAACAACATAGCCATGAGCATTTTTGAGTTCTTCATGAGGATGCCTCTCGTTGTTTCGTACTCGTTCTAGTCGCCGCAACGCCTGGAGCCGAATCGCAGGCCCTCCAGCACGAGCGGCGCACATAGGCGTCAGCAGTATGCCGACGATGAGAAGTCCCGCAAACTATGTGCCGCAGGTGAGCACAGGCATCGAAGCATTCCGGGTGTTGCATCATAGCGACTTACGACTGCTGCACCTGGACAACCGTAGAATGATCATTGGTTACGCCCACGATATTTCGAGGTTCCACGATACCCCAACCCACGAAGATCTCCGCTCAGTGGTTGTGCGTTCCAGGCGCTTGCCCTGCGGGTGCAGTCTCCTCAGACCCGGAATGCTGGTGTGCCGTTCCCCCGCCGATCTTAAGCTGACTCTCGGAGTCGATGAGATACCCCCCGTCCAGTACGACTTCTTCCCCGTCCGACAGGCCGGATGCGATCCCATACTTCAGATCATACTTTCCGGCGAGTCGCACCTCGCGCGCCTCAAATGTGTTTCCGAGTCCGACTTTGACGTACACGAGGTTGCGCTTCCCCGTCACCAGTACCGCGCTCGCGGGGACGGTGAGCATCCGGACCTTTGGCCCCCGAAACACGGTCTCGGTATACATGTTCGGTCTCAACTCCCCGGTTGGGTTTGCTACAACGACCCTGGCTTTGATTGTCCGCGTCGCGGCATCCACCACCGGGTAGAGGAGTGCGACTTTTCCCCTGAACTCCTTCCCCGGGTACGCCGCAGTGGTAAGGGTGACTCTGTCACCGACCGACACTTCCCGTGCGTCCGATTCGAAGACGTCGGCGATATTCCACAGAGTCGTCAGGTCGGCAATCTCGTAGAGTGGCGCGCCCTCCGATACGTAAGAACCACTGATGATTCTCTTCTCCATGACGGTACCTGATGCCGGCGAAAGATACGGTATGACGAGAGGAACTGAGCCCCCGGTTGCCATCTCCCGGATTTGAGCATCGGTAATTCCCATCAGCGCCAGCTTGGAGCGGATGACCTCGAGATTCGGTCCGTCCTGAGCGCCGGATCTCAGTGCCTGGAGATACTCGTTTGCGGCCTGCACGATGTCCGGACTGTAGATGTCGAAGAGAGGCGCGCCGGCCTTGACGCGCTTGCCTACCGCATCTACGTGCAGATGCTCGATCCTTCCATTGAATCGCGCACTGATGAGGGTCTTGCCCGGTTCGGCAACCTCAAGAGTGCCGAACGCTCTGGCGGTTCTTTCCACTTCTTCGAACGCGGCCACGGTCGTCGCGACGCCAGACAGTACCAGCTCCCTTTCGTTCAGCGTGATGCTCCCGTCTTCAATCCCTGATGCCGGTTCCGGACTTTTGCCGGCCTTCACAAGGTCCATACCGCAGATAGGGCACACCCCGGGACGATCTGCATGCACCTGCGGATGCATGGGGCATGTATAGTATTCGCTCGCCGTTTGCGCAGAGGACTCTGCATGCTCCGCATGAGGCGTCGGCGATTTGGCGCAGGACGAAACCACAAACGCGGCTGCCAGGACAAACACCAACAACGCTGTTCTCATCGTTTGCTCCTCAATCTGTTCTGTTGCGATATCACAGTGATTCCCCGGTCATCATCTCCGCCTGGATCAGTGCCATTTCGCGGTCCATGATCACCATGAAGAATTCATCCTCCCGCATCAACTCCATCCGCCGTGCATCAAGTACGGCCGTAACCGGCACGGTGCCGTTCTGATACGCGAGGGTCTGGGCCTCTGCAGACTGCCGGGCGAGCGGCAGGATGGACGCCTGGTATTCCCGCGCAAGGGAATCCTTCGCCGCGTACGTTGTGAGAGCGGAATGCAGCGCAGCAGTCATCTCCCGTTGCATTGCATCCCGTTCCGCCGCAATTCCCAAATTGGTCGCGTGCATCTCATCGGTTTTCCCGGTGGACCGCCCGGACGCCCAGGGCACAAACGGCAGCGTTATCGATGCCATGATGCTGTACATCCACTCCTCCTTCTGCATGGGCATCCCCATCGCACTGTGCTGAATGGCCTCGGCGGAACGCGGGCCGGAGGTCAGGATCATGCCATTCGGCATCCGCATGACCATGGCCTGCACCATGAGATCCGGAATGAGTTCCTTTTCGGCGGCCTCGATCATGGCCTCGTTCATCTCTGCCATCCGGTCCATCGCCAGAAGTGCAGGGTTTCGGTCTGCCACCCTCTCGCTGAGCTCCTGCCCTGACCATCGCAATGCCGCAGCCGCTGGCATACTCACCGTCCTTACCTCCTGGTGCACGTCGTCGCGCCCAAGCAGCGCGTTGAGCGTATTGAGGAGCCCGCGCCGCTCGGCCCGTTTGTCGCCCAGACTGGCTTCCGTCGCGGCGGCCTCCGCCTGAATCGAAAGCAGATCCGCCTGGGCGACGCGATTGGTCACAACCTTCCATCGCATCGCATTGACGAGATCTCGCAACGTACTCACCGTCCGTTCGCCAACTTCGATCTGCCGGTCCAGGAGCCAGAGCCGATAGTAGTTCATTTTGACTCTTCCGCGGAGATCGACGCGGAACGCAGCCCTGTTCTCTTCAAGAAGCCGGCTGCGCTTCTTTTCCACGTCTGACATTGCGGAAAGCTTCCCCCCCAGCATGAACATTTGGGAGATCGAGAAGTTGTTTGAGATTGCGCTGCTGAACGGATTGCCGCCCGTGGTCGGAACCTGACTGAGCTCGACACCGATCGCAGGGGCAGGCCACGCACCGGCAGACGTTGCCCGGGAGTCCGAGGCCCGGATGCGGTAATCGTACGCCGCGACCTGAGGGTTGTTGCTCAGTGCTTCCTGGACCAGTGAGTCGGCCGATTGCGACAGTGCTGAGGATGCCGGTAGCAGGAGCAGCAGGAAAACATGCCTCGCGTTCATGGTCAGTCACCCTCCTTGATGAAATCAGCCATTCTCGACAGCTCCAAACGGCCCCGTTTCAGGGCCCTCTCCTTCATAATCACAAAGAGCACCGGTGTCACCACCAGCACGTGGACTGCGGACGTGAAGAGCCCGCCGATCATCGGCGCGGTAAGCGGCTTCATCACATCCGCACCGGCACCCGTCGCCCACATAACCGGGACCAGCCCCATCATGCTCGTGACTACGGTCATGATTTTCGGCCTGAGACGGAGCACGGCGCCTTCGACTGCAGCATCATGGATGTCTTCGGCGGTGATGGGCCCCCGCTTCCCTGCTGTGTGCTGCTTGATCTTCCGGTCCAACGCCTCGTGAAGATAGACCACCATCACCACCCCGGTTTCCACCGCGATGCCGTAGAGAGCAATGAACCCAACCCATACTGCCACAGAGAGGTTGTACCCGAGGAGAAAGACCATGTACACCCCCCCGATGAGTGCGAAGGGCACGGAAAGCATCACGACACCTGCTTCCATGTAGTCTCTGAATGTGAAGTAGAGCAGGAGAAAGATGATGACGAAGACGACCGGCATGATGTAGGTGAGAGTCTGCTGGGCGCGGACTTTATGCTCGTACTGGCCGCTCCAGGAGTAGGTGTAGCCGGATGGGAGATTCAGCCGTTCGCTTATGGCAAGTCGCGCGTCGCCCATTGCACCGCCCATATCTCTCCCGCGCACATTGAGATACACGATCGCGCGGAGCTGTCCGTTTTCACTGCTGATCATCGGCGGTCCGGTGGCAATCCGAATATCAGCGAGTTCGGAGAGGGGCACGACTGCCGTGCCGCCCGGCGACGACTGACTCATGACCGATGAGATCTCAAACGCTGACCTTCCCGTTGGCGTAGGTTGCGAAGATTGGACCCGTGTCGCCCCCATCGCTGCCATCCCCCCTCGCCCGGGGCCTCCCATCATAGCCATAGTCGAGGGCGCGTCCGGGGTGCCGCCCGGGCCGCCGCCCGTGCTGACAGGGATGAAGAGACGGCCCAGCTCTTCGACGTTGTCGCGATATTCCCTTTCGAACCGGAGCCGGATGGGGAACCGCATCCTCCCTTCGATGACGACGCCGAGATTTTCGCCTCCGATTCCCACCTCCACGATGTCCTGGATGTCCCCGATCGAAAGCCCGTATCGCGCAAGGGCATCCTTTCTGGGCACAATGTCGACATAGTATCCGTTGCCGATCCTCTCGGCGACCACATCCGCGATGCCGGGGACTCCTTTCAGGATCTGCTCCGCCTGTATCGCATAGTGCTCGAGCGTATCGAGGTTCTCGCCGAAGAGCTTCAGCCCTATGTCCGTCCGCACGCCTGTTGAGAGCATGTTGATCCTGTTGATGATCGGCTGGGTCCAGCCGTTCCTTACGCCGGGAATCTGAAGCTTCGTATCCAGTTCCTGTACAATGTCCCGCTTGGTAATCCCCGGTCTCCATTCATCACGGGGCTTCAGCATGATGATGGTCTCGATCATACTGAGCGGCGCATTGTCCGTGGGCGTCTCGGCACGCCCGGCCTTGCCCAGGACGTGATGCACCTCGGGCACGCTCCGGATGATCCGATCCTGGAGCGTCAGGATCCGCGCAACTTCGGACACCGAAGCGTTGGGGAGCGTCACGGGCATGTACAGAAGCGATCCTTCGTCAAGGGGCGGCATGAACTCGGACCCGATGTGCAGCAGCATGGGAACGGTGATCAGGAGTGCGGCAATATTGATCGCAATGGTCGCCGTGCGGTGCTTCAAAACCCACCGAATCACCGGCCCGTACAGGCGAATCATGAACCGCGTGATCGGGTTGCCCGACTCCGGTCTGAATGTGCCGCGCATCAACATGGTCATGAGCACGGGGATGAGCGTGATCACCACCGCGGCCGACGAGATCATGACAAAGGTCTTGGTGAATGCCAGCGGATGGAAGAGCTTTCCCTCCTGCCCCGTGAGCAGGAAGACGGGCAGAAAGCCGACCAGAATGATCAGTTCCGAAAAGAAGATCGCCCTTCCGACCTGCTTCGCGGACAGGACAGAAATGTCACGGTATTCGGCGTTCGTAAGGTGCCCTTTTGAAGCAAGTGCATTGGCGATATTCCGGTACGCATTTTCCACCAGGACGATCGACGAGTCGACAATCACGCCAATCGCGAGTACGATGCCTCCGAGGGACATGATATTGGACGTGATCCCAAAGACGTACATCAAGATGAAGCTGAGGAGGATGGACAATGGCAACTCGATGAGGATGCGGACGATCGAACGGAAGTGCAGCAAGAATATCGTCACGACGATGGCGACGATGATGCTTGCTTCGATCAATGCGCGATTCAACGTTCCGATTGCGGCCTCGATCAGCGTGGAACGGTCGTACGAGGGGACGATCTCCACGCCGGGCGGGAGTCCGGGGGTGATCTCGCGGATGCGCTGCTTGACCCTCTCTATCACGTCCCGGGCGTTCTCTCCGCTGCGCATCACCACGATCCCGCCGACAACCTCTCCTTCTCCGTCCTTTTCCAGCAGGCCGCGGCGGATATCACCCCCGAGCTGCACGGTGGCAACGTTCCTGACCAGGACTGGAATGCCGTTCTCACCCTGCTTCACCAATTGGTTCTCGATATCCTCGACGGACGCGATATACCCCTGGCCGCGGACAAAGTACTCCGCATCGCTGATTTCGAGGAGCTTCCCCCCTACCTCGTTGTTGTTCCGCCGGATGGCCGATGCCACCTCGCTCACGGTGACGTTGTATGCCCGCATCTTGAGCGGGTCAATATCGACCTGGTACTGTTTCACAAATCCGCCGATGCTGGCAATCTCGGCGACACCCTCGACAGACACGAGCTTGTACCGTAGATACCAGTCCTGAATGGAGCGCAGGGCTGCCAGGTCGTAGGATTTCCCCTCGACTGTGTACCAGAACACGTGACCAACTCCGGTGCCGTCGGGGCCGAGTACCGGCGTCACATTCGCGGGAAGCTGGGCGCGTACCAACGAGAGTTTTTCGATCACGCGGTTGCGTGCGAAATACAGGTCCGTGTTGTCGTTGAAGATGACGAAGACAAAGGACATGCCGAACATGGAGGTCGCGCGGACCGCCTTCACTTCGGCGAGCCCCTGTAGGGCAGAGGAGATCGGATATGTCACCTGCTGTTCGACGACTTCAGGCGATCTTCCCATCCATTCGGTGAAGACGATGACCTGGTTCTCGGACAGGTCCGGAATGGCATCAACGGGCAGGTGCACAACGCTGTAGATCCCGGCCCCCGTGACAAGAAGATACAGGAAGATAACGATGAACCGGTTTCTGGCGCTCCAGTCAATGATGCGCTCAATCATACACGCTCCAGGGCAGATACATGGATAACGGCATAGAAAACTTGGACCGGCGTGCACTCGGTGCGCACGCCGCACACTGCGGGGTGGGATCTAAATCAGGAGCGTGCAGTTGCGAATGAAAACAGCTTCCCCCGGAGGGGCGATGTCATTCGCCAGAACAGGAAGATTCTGGGTGGTCACAAAAGGGAGAGAAGGAATGCCGGGATCTCCCGGCAGAGGATCTGACGCCGCGGCCTTCGAAGAGGCATCCGCGGCCACATTCAGGGCGACCGGGTTGACCCCGCCCGCGACGATCAGGATATTGCAGTAGATACTCCGGAATTCAACGGCAGGAGCTCCGGGGCGGCTCTTCGGGGTATCGGCAGTGTCTGAGCAGCAGCATTCCGAGGATTGGCTCATTGTACAGTACTTCAGGACGGTCGTGACACCCATCGA
>JADLEA010000058.1 GCA_020846365.1 Bacteroidota bacterium | reverse complement strand
TTCAGAGGGGGAAAAGCTCTACACCGAACTCGATTACAGCGTGCCGACGGCAATTGTCGTGGGCAATGAGGGACAGGGGTTGCGGCGACTGGTCAGAGAACATTGCGACCACCTGGTGCGCATTCCGCTCTTCGGCAAGGTGCAATCGCTGAATGCCTCGGTCGCAGCTGCTCTGAGCATGTTCGAAGTCGTGCGCCAGCGGGAAAAACTCTAGCTCACGTCCTTTCCAGTCCGTACTTCCGCATCTTGTTGTACAAGTGGCTCCGCTGAATTTCTAACGCCTCCGCGGTTTTGCTGACGTTCCATTCGTGCGCCTCAAGCTGCTTCCGGATAAAGGCGGCCTCCGCGCGGTCCTTGAATTCCTGAAACGTCAACCCCTGCAGGAGCAAATCCTCCACTTCCCCGCGTTGCTGCACCTCCTGCGGAAACACCTCCACCCGCGCGATGACGCTTTCGGGGGTCATAATCACGAGTCGCTCGACGGTGTTGCGCAGTTCCCGGACATTTCCCCGCCACTCCATTCCCTGTAACAGGCGGAGCGCTTCATCGGAGAACCGCTTCGGCGCCATGCCGTTCTGCGTGCACACTTCATCGACAAACGCTGCAGCCAGCACGGGAATATCTTCCCGCCGTTCGCGCAGCGACGGCACGCGGATCGGAATAACGTTGAGCCGGTGGTAAAGATCCTCGCGGAAGAGGCCGGTCCGGACCGCTTCCCCCAGGTTCTTGTTGGTTGCGGCGATCACCCGCACATCTACCACGATCGGCTTCGTCCCTCCCACCCGTTCCACTTTTCCTTCTTCCAATGCGCGGAGCACCTTGGCCTGGGCGGTCAGGCTCATGTCGCCGATTTCATCGAGGAAAATCGTCCCGCCGTCCGCGAGCTCGAATTTTCCTATGCGTTGATTGGTGGCGCCGGTGAACGACCCCCGTTCATGGCCGAACAATTCCGATTCTATCAGCTCATTGGGTATCGCGGCACAATTGACCTCGATCAGCGGGCGGCTGGAGCGCTTGCTGAGACGGTGAAGCGCTTTCGCCACGAGTTCCTTCCCCGAGCCGTTCTCACCGGTGATCAGGACGCGGGCTTCCGTCGGCGCAACCCGGTCGATGAGCGCAAGGAGGTCCTTCATGATCTGCGTGCGGCCGAGGATTCTGGTTTTCCCCTCGAGTTGTTCGCGCAGATGCTTGACTTCCGTCGCGTTCCGCACGACGATGATCAGCCGCTCCCGATCGATGGGCTTTTGCAGAAAATCATACGCACCGAGCCGGGTTGCTTCCACCGCTGTGTCAATGGTCGCGTGACCTGAGATCATGACGACCGGCAGCTCCGGATGTTGTTCCCGGAGCGTCTCGAGCACCCGCATGCCGTCGATGACCGGCATCTTGATGTCCAGGAGGACGAGGTCCACGCCTCCTGCCGCAACGCGGGCCATTGCGCCCGGGCCGTCCTCGGCCTGCACGACGGCGAACTTCTCGTATTCGAGGATCATCCGCACGGTGTCGCGGATGGCCTGTTCATCATCGGCGATGAGCACGGTTTTCATGGGGTGTTCTCCTGGTGCAGATCTAGACTATCCTGCCACTGCATGTGCAAGGGCGCGCGCATGAAGGCCGAAGGCAAAACGCTCCGGTCCCGAAGAAGGGCAAGGCCAAAGCGCGCGCCGCGCCGGTTGGCCTCCGAGTCACGGGACTCCACGGTCCCCTCAACAATAAACATATCTTCCCCCCATTCGACGAACTCTCCGACCCTTGCCGCGGTTTCCTCCGATTCGGTGAGGGCGGCTGCGAGTGCGGAGCCAAAAAAGTGCTGCAGCTTATCCCGGTCTCCCCACGCCGGCGAATCCGCGAACATCCGTGACGGCAATGCCGCACGCCGTGCCGCGAAGTCCCCCGGAAACTCGGACGTCAGCGGGATCCAGATCAACGGTCCGAAGAGCGGCACGCGCACGCCGACCCTCCGGTGATCCAGGACCGCCGCCAGCACGATCACCAGCGTGCTGTATGGGTTGTTCCAGCACATGCGCAGGGCGCGCCGGAAGAGCACATCCACAGCTCTCTGATCGCCGTCCGTCTCACGTACGCCGCGAAACTCCTCGCTGCGAAGGTATTCCTTGAACAGCACGCCGTCCTGGAGGATTTTCGGAAGCGCGAACATAGCCAGGGCTTCCAGGAGAGGATGGACCTCTTCAACCGAATCCATCGCAGCTGCGGGCAGCTGTCCCGCCTGTGTACTCCCGTTGGCAGCGGGTTTTCCCGTCTCCTCCGTGCTCCCCGCCGGTTGTGCTTCGTGTTCCTGCGGCCGGAGGGCGCTGGGGAACGCGATCAGGATCAGGAGAAAGACAGCGCAACGCGTCAAGGTATGCTCACGTCTGGATCACGCCGGGATTGAATGGCGGAGGATGCGGACCGGCGGCCGCCACCGCGATGCCCCGCGAAAGTACAGCGCGGGTGTCGGCAGGATCGATGAGAGCGTCCACCCAGAGCCGCGCGGCCGCGTAGTAGGGGTCCATCTGCTGTTCATACTTCGCCGTGATCTCTGCGAGCAATGCCTGCTGCTCCTCTTCGCCTA
The DNA here is from genome assembly GCA_020846365.1 of Bacteroidota bacterium. GTDB lineage: Bacteria > Bacteroidota > Ignavibacteria > UBA10030 > UBA6906 > JAGDMK01. Next base: position 8,251 of record JADLEA010000058.1, on the reverse strand, counting down.
TCGCCTTGCCCCCTTTGTCCATCTGCTGCAGCCGGATCGCCAGCAGCGTTTCGCTGGCCTGACGCCCACCCATGACAGCGATGGTGGCCGTCGGCCATGCGACAATGAGCCGCGGGTCGTATGCCTTGCCGCACATGGCGTAGTTTCCGGCGCCGAAGCTGTTTCCCACCACGACCGTGAACTTGGGGACCACGCTGTTCGCAACGGCCGTCACCATCTTTGCGCCATCTTTGATGATGCCACCCTGCTCTGCACGGCTGCCCACCATGAACCCGGTGACATCCTGGAAAAAGACCAGCGGCACCTTCTTCTGGTTGCAGTTCATGATAAACCGGGCGGCTTTGTCGGCACTGTCGCTGTAGATCACCCCGCCCACCTGCATTTCACCCCGGAGGGTCTTGACCACGCTCCGCTGATTGGCAACAATCCCCACCGCCCAACCGTCGATCCGGGCATACGCGGTGATAATCGTCTTGCCATACCCCGCCTTGTACTCATCCCACTCGCTGTTGTCGACGATGCGCGCGAGAATCTCCGACATGTCGTATGGCTTGGTCCGGTCCGGCGGGAGGAGGCCGTAGAGCTCCGAGGGGGCAAACCGGGGCGGGCGCGGCGCGGTCCGGTGATAGACAAGGCGGGGTTCACCCCCCATCGCACCCAGGATGGTCCGGATGCGCTGCAGGCATGCCGCATCGTCTTTCATGCGATGGTCCGTGACACCGCTGATTTCGGAATGCACCTTTGCGCCGCCCAGCGCTTCGTTCTCAATTTCCTCGCCGATCGCGGCCTTGACGAGATGGGAGCCCGCGAGGAAGACACTGCCGGTATCATCCACAATCAAGGCCTCGTCGCTCATGATCGGCAGATACGCTCCGCCCGCGACACACGGTCCCATGATCGCGGCAATCTGGGGGATCCCCATGCCCGACATGCGGGCGTTGTTTCTGAAGATGCGGCCGAAATGTTCCTTGTCGGGAAAGATCTCATCCTGCAACGGCAGGAAGACTCCGGCGGAATCCACAAGGTAGACGATCGGCATGCGGTTGTCCATGGCAAGCTCCTGCGCGCGCAGGTTTTTCTTGCACGTCATGGGGAACCACGCCCCCGCTTTCACGGTGGCATCATTCGCAACGATCACCGCTTCTCTGCCATGAACAGTGCCGATGACCACCACCGTGCCCGCAGCTGGCGCGCCGCCGTACTCCCCATACATGCCGTACGCGGTGAACAGACCTACTTCCAGAGGGATCGTCCCGGGATCGATCAAGAGCCCGATGCGTTCGCGTGCCGTGAGTTTCCCTTTGGCCTTATGCCGGGAGATGGCGGGCTCGCCGCCTCCCGATCGCGTTTCGGCCGCCCGTAGCTCCATGCGTTCCAGGAGGACGTGCATCTGTGCGACATTGAGCGCTGTCTGGGGTGTTTCGGGAATCGGGTTGCCGAAGAGTGCCATCGCCTATGCTCCGTGCCCAAGAAGATGCCGGGCAATCACCATTTTCTGCACTTCGGATGTCCCTTCGCCGATGGTCATCAGTTTGACGTCGCGGTAGAACTTCTCCACCGGGAATTCCTTGATAAAACCGTAGCCGCCATGGATCTGCACTGCTTCGTTTGCGGCCCGGACTGCGGCTTCGCTTGCAAAGTATTTCGCCTGCGACGCCGCGAGAGTCAGCGGGAGTCCTTCGGTCTGTCGCCATGCCGCCTTGTGCGTCAAGAGACGGGCCGCTTCGATGTCGGTGGCCATGTCGGCGAGTTTCCATTGGATCCCCTGGAATTCACCGAGGGCTTTCCCGAACTGTGATCGTTCGCGCGCATACTTCACGCTTGCTTCGAACGCCCCCTGGGCGATGCCGACAGAAAGAGCGGCGATCCCCACCCGTCCGCCATCCAGAACGCGGAGAGCCTGCTTGAATCCTTCGCCGGGCACCCCCATAAGGTTCTCGCCGGGAACACGCACATGGTCGAAGAGCAGCGTGGCGGTATCGCTGCATCGCATGCCCAGCTTGTTCTCTTTCTTGCCGATCGTGAATCCCGGTGCCCCCTTTTCGAGAATGAACGCGGAGATCCCCTTGCGCGACGATGACGAGTCCGTTACAGCCAGGATCACATAGACGGAGCCGACGGATCCCTGGGTGATGAAGGTCTTGCTGCCATTGAGAATCCAATCGGCGCCGTCGCGCACGGCGGTTGTTTTCATGCCTCCCGCATCGCTGCCCGAGCCCGGTTCCGTCAGTCCCCAGGCCCCCAGATCCCGGCCGCTCGCCAGCGAGGGCACATACTTCCGGCGTTGCTCCTCGTTGCCGAACATCATGATATGACCGGTGCACAGGCTGTTGTGAGAGGCAACGGTGAGTGCAATGGAGGGATCCACGCGGGCCAGTTCTTCGATGATCACCACGGCTTCCATCGGCGAAAGCCCTGCGCCGCCGAGATCTTCCGGCCATGTGATTCCCATGAAGCCGAGCTCGCCGAGGCGGGCGACCAGGGCAGAGGGGAACTCCTGTGTTTCATCGAAGTGCGCCACCACCGGGCGGAGTTCCTTTTCCGCAAAGGCGCGGGCGAGATCCTGCACGGCCTGCTGGCGCTCCGTCAGCCCAATCATCTCTCCGTTCGCTTCCATGCTTCCCTCGTTCAGAATGGCCGAAGTCAGAAGGTTTCTACAAGCTCATGCGCAACATCATAGGGCGTCCGGGTTCCCCGGATGATTTCATCGGCACCACGCTGCAGGAGCGCGCGCCGCTCCGGCGTCCAGAGCTGCTTGCGCACGCGGCCCACGACGAGCTCCGTGATGCGGTTTTCAAGCCGCTCCCGCCTTTTTTGGAGGAGTCCGCCGTGTGCCTGGAGCGACTCGCGATGGACCCGCACAGCATCAGCGACGTCGTCGACGCCTTTCCCCTCAGGGGCAACGGTGGCAAGAACAGGCGGCGCCGGCGCCGTTCGCTGCCGGAGACCCAGGATGGTGATCAGGGCCTGCATTGCCTGATCGGCCCCGCTCCGGTCCGATTTGTTCATGACGAAGACGTCCGCGATCTCCATCAATCCTGCTTTCATGGCCTGCACGGCATCGCCCGATTCCGGAACGAGAACCACGATGGTGGTGTCGGCAGCGCGGGCGATATCGAGTTCCGATTGACCGACCCCAACTGTCTCCATAAGGATGAGATCCATGCCTGCTGCGTCCAGAACATCCGCCGCTTCCGCGGTGGTCTTGCTCAATCCTCCCAGACTCCCCCGCGATGCCATGCTTCGGATGAACACTCCCGCGTCCAGCTCCACGTCGTGCATCCGCACCCGGTCCCCCAGAACGGCACCGCCTGTGAAGGGGCTTGTCGGATCCACCGCGAGGACGCCGACGGTTCTGCCCTCGCGCCTGTAATGGAGGGCGAGCTTGTTCGTGAGCGTACTCTTCCCCGCTCCCGGCGGGCCGGTGATGCCAATCCGGTAGGCCCGGCCGGTGTGAGGGAAAAGATCGTGCAGGAGCGTCTCTCCATCGGGAAGCTCGTTTTCCACAAGCGAGATGGCTCGCGCCACAGCAACCCGGTCGCCGCCAAGCACCGCCGCCATGTTCACCCTTTCATTCACGGCCCGGGGCTTCTTCACGAAAGAATTTGACGGTCCGGGACAAGCCCTCTTCAAGCATTACGGTCGGCTGCCACCCGAGTGTTTTCTGGATCAGGGCATAGGAGAGCACGCTCCGACGCTGTTCTCCCTTTTTTGCGTCGCCGTGTACTTCAGGACAGGCGCTTCCCACTGCCTGGCGGATGCCGTGAAAAATCTGATTCACGTCCGTCTCGCGGCCCGTGCCGATGTTGAACACCTGAAAGCCCGTTCTTTCGGATACGAGCATGTTCGCCCGCACGACGTCGCTGACGAACACATAGTCACGGGTCTGTTTCCCGTCACCGTTGATGACCGGTTTCTGACCGGCCAGCAGTTTGCGCGTGAAGATGGCCACGACTCCCGCCTCTCCCTCCGGATTCTGGCGGGGACCAAAGACATTGGCATAGCGCAGGCATGCGGCATTCAGACCGAACACCGCATGGTAATAGAAAAGATACTGTTCGGTCGTCAGCTTTGCCACGCCATAGGGGGAGATGGGTCGTGTGGGGTGCGATTCTTCCGCGGGAAACGACTCCTGCTCGCCGTACACTGCACCGCCGCTCGACGCGAACACCACACGCTTCACCCCCGTCCGGACACATTCCTGCAGGAGTGTCAACACACCCAGGATATTCACGGACGCATCATAGATGGGATCGGCCACGGATTTCCGAACGTCCATTTGCGCGGCGTGATGATTCACCAGGTCGAAATGAGACGCTGCGAACACGCGCCGGACCGCGTCCTGATCACGAATGTCTGCTTCGACGATCACCGCGCCGTCCGGCACATTGGAACGGCGCCCGGTGGAGAGGTTGTCAAGGATGGTAACCTGATGCCCGCCGGCAAGATAGGCGTCGGCAATGTGAGAACCGATGAAGCCAGCTCCGCCTGTTAAGAGGATGTTCATTGTTCGTTTCGATTGGATGATGATGAAACCCCGAGAGCACGGTACCCGATATCCCTGCGATAGTGCATATTCTCGAAGCGGATTTTCTGGACTGCATCATAGCAGCGTTGAAGGGTGCGGGCGAGACCGCCCGACGCGCACATTGCCGAGACCCCCAGCACTCTTCCCCCGGCCGTAACGAGATCTGCGCCCTGCAAGCGTGTCCCGGCATGAAATGCCACGACGCCTTCAAGGCCCTCTGCTTCATCCAGCCCCAGTATAGGATTCCCCGTCTTGTATTCTCCGGGGTATCCTCCGGCGGCGAGAACGACACACGCCGCGGTTGCGGAATCCTCGAACCTCCAATGGGAAGCAGTGATCTCACGGAGGGTCCCGGTGGCCGCGGCCTGGAGCGTGCGGGCCAGATCCCCCCTAAAGAGAGGAAGCACTACCTGCGTCTCCGGATCACCGAACCGGCAATTGTACTCGATGACCCGCGGCCCCTGAGATGTCAGCATCAGACCGATGTACAGGCAGCCGCAATAGGGACGCCCCTCCGATGCCATGCCGGCGAGCGTCGGACGCAGAACCCGTTCGACGACTGTTTGCATGATGTGCGGTGTCACGGCAGGCGCCGGGGCATATGCGCCCATCCCCCCCGTATTCTTTCCCCGGTCTCCTTCGAAGACGCGCTTGTGATCCTGAGCAGGCGCAAGGAGGACATATGCGTCGCCGTCGGTAATGGCAAACACGGAGGCCTCCTCGCCCACCAGGCACTCCTCGATCACCGCATGGCTCCCCGCTTTCCCGAAACTCCTGCCACTCAGCATCTCCTCAAGCACCGCGTGCGCCTCGTCTGCGCTGCTACAGATGATGACACCTTTGCCGGCCGCCAGACCATCCGCCTTCAACACCACGGGAAGCTGGAAGGTATCCAGCAGGGCATGTGCCTGAGGCAGATCCTCGCCGCCGGCGATCGCGTAGCGAGCCGTCGGTATTCCATGCCGCGTCATGAACTCCTTGGCAAATGCCTTGCTCCACTCCAGCGCGGCAGCATCCCGCGTCGGGCCGAAGAGCGCAAGATCATGGCGCGCAAACTCATCCGCGATCCCCTGCGCAAGCGGTTGTTCGGGCCCGACTACAGTGAGATCCACCCGTTCGCGAAGGGCAAGCTGCACCAGCGCGGGGATGTCATCGGCATGCACAGGCACGATCTCTGCCAGCTTCGCAATGCCGGGATTGCCGGGAGCGCAGAGCAGCCGCCGGACGCCGGGGCTTCGCCGCAAAGCCCAGACGAGCGCATGCTCACGTCCGCCGGACCCTATGACGAGAATGTCCATACTTATGGTTCCAGAAGTGCTTCGAAGGTCTTCACCAGATTTCCCGTGAGGCTGACCCGGTTGTATTTCTGCACCACTTCCTCCTCAGGTCCCTTGAGCGCGTGACGTTCCCACTGCGCATAGAATCCTTCCAATGCCCTCCGGATACCGGCAACGTCATCAGGGCGGACGACCACGCCGCCGGCTTCGAGCACCGTGGACTTGATGAATCCCTCCGGGGCGCAAGCGAGGATTGGTTTGCGGGCCCCGATGTATTCGTAGGTTTTACCTGGCGATCCGAGATCATCGCCGACGATCATCCAGAGAACGTCAGAACACATCAACTCGCGGATGCACTCATCATGCGGAAGGTATCCCAGCAGGGACACTGAATCCTGCAGTCCGAGCCGTGCAACAAGCCTCGTGTTTTCTTCGCGGAAGTGGCCCACAAAAACCGCGTCAATCCTCCCGCGGAGTTTGGGCCTGTCCCTCAACAGCTCAGCCAGCGCATGGAGAAAATAGTCGGGTTTCCGATCCTCCCAGAACACGCCGGCGTAGGTGATGCGCATGGCGCGGGTCCGCTGATGTGGCCGTGCAGATGGCATCGCCGCCGCGCGTGTGAAGTCATCCGGGTCGAATCCCTGCGGCAGAATCTCGATGTCGTGGTACGTCAGGAACTTGTGCCGCCGTAAGAGAAGCTCCTTTACGCGGCGATTGGTGGTAATCACGTGGCTGCTCGCCCGGAGCGCGGCACGCTCCGCGCGTACATTAAGCCATTTGTGCACGGGGGTCGGATAGAATTTGAACGGATATTCCACCCACGGGTCCCGGTAGTCAAGCACGAGCGGGATATTCAACACCCGCTTCAGCTCTCGGCCGATAAGAAAATCCGTGAACGGTGGGGCCGTGGCAAAGATCATGTCGAACCGCCGGTTGCCAGCAATCCGCAAACCATGCGCGACCGCCTTGCGCTTCCACCCGATCTTGTTGTCGGGAACGAAGATCGTGTCGCTGATCATGCTCAGGATTTTTCTGGTCCGCTCGGCGGGAAAGCTGACTACCGCCTTCCGCGAGAGGAGTTTCCCCGGACCGGCGGCGCCGGTGCGCTCGATCATAACGTCCCTTCCCGCGATATCCTCCAGCAGAGAATCATCCGTGGCAAGGTACCCGCGGGGCTCGACGGTCAGCACGGTCGGCTGCCAGCCATACTGTGGAAGATACTTGACGAACTTGAGCGTGCGCTGCACGCCGCTGAGGCCCATGGGCGGGAAGTAGTACGCGACCACCAGTACCCGGCGTCGTGAGGTTTCCTGTTTCATATCAGAGGACCACCAGATCTTTGGGAGCAGAGGTCAGGACCGTGTTGCCGGTTGCCGACAGGAGGATATCATCTTCGATGCGCACGCCGCCCCACCCCGGGATGTAGATCCCGGGCTCTATCGTAATGACGCTGCCCGCGGCAAGGGTGTCATTGCTCAGCGCGGAGACGCGCGGGCGTTCGTGGATGTGCAGGCCGAGGCCGTGCCCGAGGGAGTGAGAAAACCCATCGCCGTAACCGGCATCGACTATGATCCGGCGGGCCACAGCATCCAGATCGCGGGCCGGCATGCCGGCGCGGGCAGCATCGAGTGCGGCCAGCTGCGCTTTCAACACAACGCTGTAAATCTCACGCCCCCGGCGGGTGACATGCCCGAGTGCTACTGTCCGCGTGAGGTCGGAATGATACCCGTCCACCGTGGCCCCGAAATCCAGGGTCACCATCTCCCCCCGCCGGAGGATTTTCTCGGATGCCCGTGCATGCGGGAGGGCTCCCCGGTCGCCGCTGGCCACAATGGGAAGGAACGCGTCACCCTCAGCCCCGAGCCGCCGTTGCCGGTAAGAGATCTCCGCGGCAACTTCGTTCTCGCGCATACCCGGACGCAGAATCGTCAGGAGGTCCGCATACACCTGGTCGGAGATGCGCATCGCTTTGCGCATGGAGGCGAGTTCGGCATCATCCTTCACCAGCAACAACTTCTCCACAAAGCCGGAGGTGGGAACAAACAGCTTGCGCGGGAAGGATTTCCGGAGGAGCCGGTACTGCTGATAGGTCATCACATGAGATTCGAATCCGGCCCGTCTGCAGCGCGAGAGGCAGTGATGCTCTGCCATTCCCGTGAGCAGAGGGTGATGGGTGAACAACCGTTGCGCAGTACGCACCTGCCGTGCTGCCTGCGCCCGGTAGCGGGAGTCTGTGAGGAAATAGACGGCGTTGCGGGTCACGACCGCCAGCCCGTTGGATCCGGTGAAGCCCGTGAGGTAGTGAAGGTGGGTGAGGGATGTAACGATAAGCGCGTCGAGCCGCTGTTCTTCCAGGAGCGTGCGCAGTCGTGCGACTCTGTTCCCGTATCTGCTCATGCGGCCCGGCTCAGCGGATATGGTAGTTCGGTGCCTCTTTGGTAATCGT
>JADLEA010000057.1 GCA_020846365.1 Bacteroidota bacterium | reverse complement strand
CGACGATCGGCATAGGCGGCGTGCCCTCTTCGAAATTCACGCTGCCGGGCATCCCGCAGGAAGACTCTTCCCTCGCCTTGACACAGACCAAGGAACGGATCTGGCGCAGCTGGATATCCGCGTACGAACAGGATCGCCTTCAGCATGCGTCATACCCCAATCTTTACGATATTGGTTTCGATAAACCCGAAACGCATGTGCTCATGGTCGGGGACACGGCGAGGTATGCACTCTACTGCGACACGACATTTACAGGCACGCTGGAGCTCAGGGGCCTGAAACATGGCCGCTACGATATTCAGTCGTACCCGGATGGCCGAACACTCGGACGGGTGGAAGGACCGTCGGCTATGTTGCCCGTCAACTTCAAAGGCTTCATGATCATCCGTGCCGTGCCGACGGGAAAATAGAACGGAGCTTGTAAGAATTCAGACTGTGTTGATCGGCTGATGAAAGGGAACCCATGATGTTTGCCCGGCTTCGCTTGCGTGTGTGCGCATTACTATTTCTTCTCCCGTTCTTCGCGGGTGCCCTCTTGGCCCAACTCCATCACGTCGTGTATGCCCCGAGCGACTCCCTTTTCCCGAATCCCGAGCGGGGATTCTACAGCCACATGGAAGTACAGGCAGAAGGTTCACCGCTCTCGCTGAACACGCTGCGCGGCGTCAGGAACACCAAAGGTCAATCGCTCATCCTCCGGCTCTACTACCTCAAAGCGTTCAGGGCAAGCGATCTGAGCCAGGCACAGTTGACGCTCATGGAAACGGATTTCTCAAGGATGCGCGAAGCCGGCGTGAAGTGCATACTTCGTTTCGCATACAGCCAGTCGGAGACCGAGGCAGATGCCCCTCTCGCGACAGTCCTGCGCCACCTTGATCAGATGAAACCTCTGCTCGAAACCAATCGTGACGTGATTGCGGTGGTTCAGGCAGGATTCATCGGCGCATGGGGAGAATGGTACTATTCCACGAACGGGCTCAACAACACGAACGACCGTCGGTCGGTGGTGACGAAGATCCTCGAAGTCCTCCCCGCGGACCGGATGACACAGGTGCGCACCCCGAATTACAAGCAGGCAATCTTCACCATCACGGATCCACTCACAGAACTCCAGGCATACACGGGGATCCCGGTGGCGCGGACCGGCCACCACAACGATTGCTTCCTCGCAAGCTACGACGACTACGGGACGTACCAGGACACATCCGCCGACAAGGCCTATCTTTCGGAAGACACGCGGTTCACGCCGATGGGGGGAGAGACCTGCGCCTCCAGCCAGTTTTCCGGGTGCACGAATGCGCTGAAAGAACTTGCGCGCATGCACTGGACGTATCTGAATGCGGACTACAACAGCTACGTCCTCGCGGGTTGGACGTCAGGCGGATGCATGAACGAGGTCAAGCGGCGGTTGGGGTACCGGTTCCAGTTTATCGATGGGCAGTATACCGATTCGGTGAGCCAGGGTCTCGGTCTTCGCGTGCAGATCCGGCTCGTCAACCGCGGCTGGGCTGCGCCTTTCAATCTCAGGCCTGTCCGGCTGGTGCTCGTGAAAGATGATGACACCACTGCCTTCGGCGCAGCGCTTCCCGTGGATCCCCGCTTCTGGGGAGCCGGAGACACGGTGGATCTGGATTTTAGCATCGGCGTGCCGCAGTACGTGAGCAGCGGGCAGTACCAGCTCATGCTCTCCATGCCAGACCCGGCGGAGGCGCTCGCGCCCCGGCCGGAATACGCCATCCGGCTTGCCAATGACAGCGTGTGGGAGTGGGGCAGCGGACGAAACTCTCTCCGTCACGTTGTGACGGTCGACCCGGCTGGCGGCGGAGAGGCATACCCGGACTCGCTTATCTTCAAGCCATTGGAGTCGCTGACATCCGTGGGATGGAACGCGACGATTCCCGGAGATGCCATCCGGCTGCACGGCAACTATCCCAATCCGTTCAACGGCAGCACGCGCATTGTCTTTTCGGTGGGAAGGCGGTCGCCGGTGGAGTTCCAGGTTTTCGACGTTCTGGGCCGCCTCGTGCAAGCACGCACGCTCTCCGACATGTCGCCGGGAAGACATGAAATCCCCTTCGATGCAGCGCAACTTGCGGGCGGGGTATATTTCTATCGTCTTGCAGTGCACAATGGCCACGCCACCGGCCGCATTCTATACCTGAAATGAAGCCATGAAAGATCGGCGGTGGCTTGCTTATGCGATAATTACGACGCTTTTTTGGGGGGTCTGGGGTGCCCTGATCGAACTCCCCGAGAAGGCGGGTTTCCCGGCGACGCTCGGCTATGCCGCCTGGGCCGTAAGCATGGTGCCATGGAGTCTGATCGCACTACGCATCGCCCGATGGCAGTTGGACCGCGACGTGAAGTCCGTGTTCATGGGATGTACCGTCGGGCTGCTCGGCGCCGGTGGTCAGCTGGTGCTTTTTCAGGCGCTCCGTCTCGGCCCCGCGTACCTGGTCTTCCCGTTGGTGTCCTTGTACCCCGTCGTGACGATCGTTCTTTCAGTTTCTCTTCTCCGCGAGCGCGCCTCACGCCGCGCGTGGCTGGGAATAGCATTAGCCCTCCCCGCCATCGTCCTCCTCTCGTATATCCCCCCGAGTGCAACACAGACGACAGGTGCTGGGTGGATCGTGATGGCGATGCTGGTGTTCGCGGCCTGGGGAGTCCAGGCATATGTCATGAAACGTGCCAATACGACGATGTCAGCAGAGAGCATTTTCTTTTACATGATGGTTACGGGATTGGCCCTCGTGCCGCTCGCGCTGTGGATGACGGATTTCTCCAGCCCGGTCAATTGGGGCTGGAGCGGTCCCGGCAATGCCCTGCTGATCCAGACACTGAATGCCGTCGGCGCACTCACGCTAGTGTACGCGGTGAGATACGGCAAGGCCATCATCGTTGTCCCCATGACGGCCCTGGCGCCGGTCTTTACCATCATCCTGTCGTTAATTCTGTACGCCGTGGTACCGGGTTCGATGCTCGTCGGGGGAATCATACTCGCGTCCATTGCCATCTATCTCATGGCGGAATGACCATGCTTGATATCAGCCGCTGCACGTCGCGCGAGGAACTGGAAGAAGTTGTGGACCTCTGCGACCGCGCATTCCCGAATACGCCGCGAGAGTATTTCCGCCGCCACATCCTGGCTGACGCAACACTGCGGCCGGAACACACGCTCATCGGCCGGAAAGATGGCCGTATCGTGAGCAGCGTGCAGATCTTCCCCAGGACCTGCTGGATCGAAGGGGAAACGCTGCCCTTTGCCGGGATCGGGAATGTGGCGACTGATCCCGCCGAGCGAAAGATGGGATATGCAGGTCTCATCATGGAAGAGGCAGTTCGCTGCATGAAGGCCGATGGCTTTCCCCTCTCCACCCTGACCACCACAATCAACGCCTACTACGCGAAGTTCGGATACGTGACCGTTCCGAGAGACGTGGCCGTGTTCACCGCCGCACCCGATGCCCCGCACGGCGGAAGCATCCGCCAATTCCAGAGACCTCGGGATCTTGACCGGGTCCGGGAGTTGTACGAAAGCTACAACAGGGACAGCGCCGGCCCGGTAGTTCGAGACAGGCAGTACTGGGATGCACAGTTTCTGTTCTGCGGCGAGGATCCCGCACTGTTCCTTCTCATGGAACGAAACGGCCGGGTGGAAGGCTACATTCGCGGTGCCGAGGAAAAAGGCGCCGTCCAGGTATTGGAATTTGCCGCGGTGGATCGCGTCCCGACCACATTTGCATCGCTCCTCGGCGCGCTGCACGCCGCCAGGCCCGGGATGGCGGTCAAGATGTTTCTCTCTGAAAGAGAACGGAAGCGGATTTCGCCGCTCCCTCCGCATACGACACAACCCGATACCGATACCATGATGCTGATCCTGGACGAGCGCAGCAGACAGGCGGTGCAACAGAAGCTCATGCGTCCGGGGGCATACATGTTCTGGGGTTCTGATTTCTTCTAATGAGGAATGCCACGTGCGCCACTCGCTGAGAATACGCTTCACGCTTCTTCTGCTCCTCTTCTGCTCGATAGCTTCGGCGGATGAGTCCTATGTGATCACATCAGGAACCGAAACCAGGATCGGAAACGCCGCCGTAGAACGTGTGTTCACCCAGGAGGGGGGACGGGCCGGCACATCGGCAATCCTCAACAAACTCTCGGGCGTGCGATATCGCGTCACGTCCGAAGAGTTCGCCCTCTCGATCGTGTTTGCGGGATTCGGCCCCGCCGCCGGCAAGGAGCAGAACGGCGAGAATCCTTCCGTCCTGACCGCAAAGGATTTCAGGTTCGCCGGTATGAAGGAGCGAACTGGACCCAACGGTTCCCGCACCCTGACATTGATGTACTCCTTCGACCGCTACCAGGCAAATCTCCGCGTCGCGGTACATCATGAGGTACACCCCGGCGTTCCGTACATGCGCAAATGGGTCGAGGTAGCCGACAGCGCGGGTACCATGCACTTCCTTCACAAGATCGATGTCGAAACGATGGCGTTTCATGGTGTCTCTCCCGGCCGCGGAGCGTTCGGTCAGCCGGTGTTTGCGGGGGATGTCTTTGTGGGCGTGGAGTACCCGGGTGTGGAAAACGTGATGGAGGGAACACACATCTCTTCAGGCTATGTTATCGGGACCGCAATGAATCCGCAGGGACTCGCCAGCGAGACCGGCATCCTGGGTGTCGCCGGTTCTCCACAAGACCTGGCCCGGGCATTCCTCCGTTATGTCGAAACCATCAAGGTAAGGGGAACCAGACCATACCTCCTGTACAACACGTGGTATGATGTGCGCCACCCTGCCCGGGTCAAGGACCCCTCCCATGCGATGACCGAAAGCGTCGTCCTTGAGCGCATCGATGCGTTCCGCCGGCACATGCAGGTGCCTCACGACATCACCCTGGACGCGTTCGTGCTGGATGACGGCTGGGACAACCTGGAAAGCATCTGGCGTATAGATTCCTCCACGTTTCCAAGGGGATTCACCCGGCTGGCCGGCGAACTCAAGAAGTCGGGAACGAAGTTGGGCATGTGGGCATCTCCGTTCTGCGGTTACGACATGCGGGACCAGCGTGTGCGGTGGGGAGCCGCACACGGATACGAACACACCGGAAACTTCCTCTGCTTTGCCGGCGAGAAATACGGCAAAGAGTTCAAAGAGCGCATGGTCGGGTACACGCGAGACTATGGCATCGGGTATTTCAAATGGGACGGATTCCTTCTGGCATGCAACGAGACCGGGCATGGCCACCTTCCGGGCATCTACTCCCGGACGGCACTCATTTCAACGTTTGCCGATATGATGGCCGCGGTCCGGGAGGTGAACCCCGATGTCTTCGTGAATATTACAGTGGGGACGTGGCTCTCACCCTGGTGGCTCCGGTATGCCGACTGCGTGTGGATGCAGGGCGAGGACTATGCCTATGCCGAAGACGTCCCTTCGCTGAATCCGCGCGACAAGGCCATCACCTACCGTGATGCAGTGCTCTGGGGAAATTTCGGACGGCAGGACCTCCTCTTCCCCGTTTCCAGCATGATGACGCACGGGATCATCAAGGGAAGACTGAACCTGCTGGGAGGCGAAGCGGAATCCCTGGAATCATTCACGAATGAGACGGTCATGTATTTCGGCCGCGGGGTCATGATGTGGGAGCTCTACGTGTCGCCCGACGCGCTCAGCACAGAGGAATGGCACGCAATCGCCTCCTGCGTGAAATGGGCTCAAGGGCGGAAAGACCTGCTTGCGGATACGCGCATGATCGGCGGCAATCCACTGGCCCGTGCACCATATGGATTTGTCCATTCACGCGGTGACCGGGCACTCGTACTTCTGCGCAACCCTTCGGTTCGCCCGGCGCACATTGCCATCTCGCTCGACCGCGACCTTGGATTCAGCGCAGGGGCCGGAACCTGGCGCGCAGCGTACACCTATCCGTACACGATGGTCATGGCTCCGGAGTTTCACAAAACCGACTCCCTTCACGTGCCGCTCGGAAGCTATGAGGTCGTGATGATCGAAGTAGTGCCTTCTGGTGAAATCCCGGCCGGGACTCCGCTGGAGATACGGTATGCGAGAAGCGGTGATTCACTCTCCGTGTTCGCTAGACCTGGGACGCGGCAGCCCATCCGGTTCGCAGGCCTCAAGGACCAGGAGACGGTTCAGTTCTCCGGTTCCGAGATGGGATTGGCGTCAACCGCTGCCGATATGCATTCACGTGCGCCGGGACTCGCGGTGGTTTCGGGAACGGCGCAGATTCCCGCCGGGGGGTCGGCAGAATACGGGTTGCTTCTCGAGCCCGCAGAGCGCCTGACGGGAGATGCCACGCCTCAGATCCGAGCCGAGGTTGACGGGGCGCAGACGCACTGCAGCATTGAACAGGAGGGCGGGAAGTGGTTCTGGGTCACGGTCCCCCTTCCGCCCGGTGAGCACCATGTCTCGATTCGGATAGAATCTTCGAAGCCGCTCAAAGGCAAAGCCGAGGCCTGGTTGTTCTCCCGGATTCCCCTTGCCCGCGCATCCATGGAATCACGGATTACGGCAGTCGTGGCTCCCGAACTCCCGTTCCCCTATCCGGCCTCGGTCGAGAAAGGTAGTCGCCTCCTGCGAAGCTACGAACTTGAACCGGTGAAATGAACGCACACTCAACTCAGACAGGATCACCCACGTGAAACTCGAACTCGTAGACTGGATCATCGTCGGCGTCTCGCTCTTCATCTGCTTCTTTCCGGCCCTTCTCTTCGGCAAGCGCGCGGGGAAGAACACGTCGGAATTCTTTGCGTCCGGCAGATCCGTCCCCTGGTGGCTGGCCGGGCTTTCCATGGTGGCCACGACGTTCAGCAGTGACACGCCGAATCTCGTCACCGACATCGTTCGGAGAAACGGCGTCGCGGGGAACTGGGTCTGGTGGGCGTTCGTCCTGACCGGCGTGTCCACTGTATTCTTCTATGCGCGCCTCTGGAGGCGGTCGGGGGTGCTCACGGACCTCGAGTTCTATGAGATCCGGTATTCGGGCAAAGCCGCCGGGTTTGTACGCGGCTTCCGGGCCGTCTACCTGGGACTCTTCTTCAACTGCATGATCATGGCCACGGTCAATCTTGCTGCATGCAAGATCGCAGGCGTGCTCTTTGGGATGGACCGCTGGCAGACTCTTCTCGTGGTGGGAGTCCTCAACGCCACCTTCGCCACGCATTCCGGCCTCTGGGGCGTCCTGGTCATCGACATGATCCAGTTTTTCATCAAGATGACCGCCGTGTTCGCCGCCGCCTACTTCGCCATTCACCTTCCGCAGGTGGGCGGGCTAAGCGGTATGGTGGAAAAAGTCTCCGCCCTGACCGGCCCCGGCGGCGTGAACTACCTGAACATACTTCCGGATTTCACGAACAACTGGGATCTGGCCGTCGCGGTGTTCATCATGCCCATCGCGGTTCAATGGTGGGCGGTCTGGTATCCCGGAGCCGAGCCCGGAGGCGGAAGCTACATCGCACAGCGCATGCTGGCGTCAAAATCGGAAAAGGACTCGCTGGGCGCAGTCCTCTTCTTTAATGTCGCCCACTACGTCCTTCGCCCGTGGCCCTGGATCCTCGTGGCCCTCTGCTCCCTGATCATCTACCCTCAACTCTCTGATATCCAGCAGGCATTCCCGCATCTCGATCCCGGTCTTATCGGGCATGACATCGCCTACCCGGCAATGCTCAAGTTCCTTCCGGTCGGGTTCATCGGTCTGATGGTCGGCGGGTTGATCGCGGCAAACTCCTCCACGATTCTCACCCATCTGAACTGGGGAGCGTCCTACCTCGTCCATGACTTCTACCGGCGGTTTCTGAGCAAAGACAAGGACGAGAAGCACTATGTCGCAGCCGGCCGTGTCGTCACCATTCTCCTCTTCCTGGCCTCGTCGGGGATGGTATATCTCCTGGACACGGCGAAAGACGCATTCGATATCATTCTGCAGGTCGGGGCGGGGACCGGTCTGCTCTATCTCGTACGATGGTTCTGGTGGCGCATCAATGCCTCGGCAGAAGTGACTGCCATGGTCAGTTCCTTCCTGATCTCCATAGCGCTTCTTGTTCTGCGCAAGGCAGGGATCGATGTGAGCACGCACATTGCCCTCCTTCTGACCATCGCCTTCACGACGGTGTGCTGGCTTGTGGCGGTGTACTTCGGCCCTCAGACTGACCGCGCCACGCTGATTGCATTCTATAAGAAAGTGCGTCCGTTCGGACCCGGCTGGGCAGGCATCCGCCGGGAGGCAGGTGTCACCGAGGCGGAGGCCAGAGCGACACATGAAAACATCCCCCTCGCCCTCCTGGGATGGGCTGCCGGCTGCGCAACAATCTGGTCGTCCCTGTTCACGGTCGGGAATTTTCTGTACGGGCGAACGGAGTATGCACTGGCACTGCTCGCAGTGTTCGTCGTGGCGGCCACGGTGCTCATTCTGGTCATCAACAAACTCTGGTCGGCTCCTTCGGACCGGCAAGCTTCACCATCAGCGAAACCCGTGGAGTAATCATGTCGCATTCTGTTCTCCGTGTTTCCACGCCGGGGCGCGTGTGCTTGTTCGGCGAGCACCAGGATTACCTTGGCCTTCCCGTCGTGCCGTGCGCGATTTCCGTGCGCATCCAGATCGAGGGATCGGCACGCCCCGACCGACAGGTGCGGATCGACCTCCCGGACATTGATTCCTCGATGTCGTTCCGGCTGGGCGAGCAGCTGACGTACAGCGGCACCCGCGACTACTTCCGCAGTTCGGTCAACGTCCTGTTGCGCAAGGGATTCACCTTTTCAACCGGTTGCGACTGCACCGTGCGCGGCAACATCCCCATCAACTCGGGAACGTCCAGCTCATCCGCACTCATCGTGTCGTGGATCGCATTCCTTGCACGCGTTAGCGATCAGCAGAAGTCCCTTCCCCCTCTTGAGGTTGCCACGCTCGCCCACGAAGCGGAGGTGCTGGAATTCGGGGAACCCGGCGGCATGATGGACCACTTCTCGACCGCATGCGGCGGCGTGCTGGCGATTGATTTTCACCCCTCGCTCAAGGTACGGGAGATTCCCGTCACGCTCGGAACTTTCGTGCTGGGGGATTCTCAACAGCCCAAGGACACCACGGCGATACTGGCGCGCGTGAAACTCGGTGTGTTGCGGATCGTGAAGAACCTCCAGGACCGTCATCCTGATTTCTCCCTGCAGACCGCGAACGCGGACATGCTCGGCCGGGTGGCCCGCGAGTTGAGCCCGGCCGAACGCGAACTCCTCGATGGCACGATCCGCAATCGGGACATCACGCGAGAGGCCCGGCAACTCTTGAACCGCCCGGCGATGGATCATCGGGGCATGGGGGAACTGCTTTCCCAGCACCAGGAGATCCTGCGCGATGTCTTGAAGATTTCGACGCCCAAAATCGACGGGATGATTGCGGCGGCGATGGCTGCCGGTGCATACGGTGCAAAAATCAATGGGTCCGGCGGCGGCGGATGTATGTTCGCCTATGCCCCCGAGTCACCCGAAATCGTCGCTGATGCCATCGAGCGCGCCGGGGGAAAGGCAATCGTCGTGACCACCGACGAGGGAACCAGGACGGAAATTCTCCAGGCGGCAGATTGATGGACCCCTACCTTGTCATACTGGCCGGTGGAATTTCCTCCCGCATGCGAAAGTCCGAAAACACAGCCCTGGATCCCGGCCTGCTTCGCGATGCAGACTTGAAGGCGAAAGGCATGATCGGTCTGGGGGATGCCGGACGGCCGTTTCTGGACTATCTTCTTGCCAACGCCGATGCCGCGGGATACAGGGAGGCCGTGATCGTTGTGGGAGAGAGGGACCGTTCCATTCGCGAGTACTACGGCAGCGCCGGACGTGGAGACCGGTTTCTTGGAATGAGCCTCTTCTACGCCGTGCAGCCGGTTCCCTCCGGCAGATCCAAACCCCTCGGCACTGCAGATGCGCTCCTCCATGGCCTGGAGTCCAGGCCCGATTGGGCCGGCGCAAAAGTGACCGTATGCAACAGCGACAACCTCTATTCCGTTGAGGCGCTCCGATGCCTGCGCGACGCCGAAGAACCGTGCGCCATGATTGACTATGACCGGGATGCCCTCTCGTTTGAACCCGGACGCGTTCAGCACTTTGCGGTGATCGAAAAAGACTCCGATGGCTATGTTCGCTCGATACTCGAGAAACCCTCTCTCGAGGAGATCGCGCGGGCTGCCGGACCTGACGGCCGGGTCGGCGTAAACATGAACGCTTTTCGCCTCTCCTATGACCTGATCATGCCGTGCCTGCGGCGCGTCCCCCTTCATCCGGTCCGACAGGAAAAGGAGCTCCCCACCGCAGTCATGATGATGATAGCGGAAACACCTCGCGCCGTTCGGGCATACCCCCGGGCAGAACACGTCCCCGACTTGACTGACAAAACTGACATTGTACAGGTCCAGGAGTACCTCCGGAACCTGCACGACGAGAACCCGTCGAGACAGAGATGAGCAAAGTCCACACAAAGAACCGCATTCGACGCAATCTCATCCTCCACGCCCTTCTTGAACGGAGAGAGCTGTCGCTGAGCGACCTCGCCCGGGAGACCGGGATCAGTCTCCCCATGGTTTCTCAGATCGTCGCATCAGAAAAGGGTGGAAAGTATATACGGACGCGCGAGGAGCATGAGCTCGATCGCGCGGGACGACCCCCTATTCTCGCCCGCCTGAACGGAGATGCGGGTTTCGTTGTGGGGATCGACATGGGACATCTCAACACAAACATCATCGTGCTCAACCTGGCCCAGGAAGTCGTCGCCGAACGCCACGTGCCCTCGGCCCGGCTCGGGAATGATCCGGGCCTGATCGACTGGCTTGAACGGCAGGTCGGTGCCGTTGTCTCACAGGAAAAGCTCCGCATGGACCGGCTGCTCGGTGTCGGGATTTCGCTTCCCGGCATTGTGCGGGGAAGGGAAGGCGTGAGCGAGAGCTACATGAACTTCGACGGGAAGCCGGTGCGAGACATTCTACACGAGCGTTTCGAAAAACCGGTGCATGTCGAGCATGACGCGAAGGCCATGGCACTCGGCGAGCGATGGTTCGGCGCAGCCAAGAACGTAAGTCACGCTCTCTGCCTCAATGTGGGCTGGGGCCTGGGACTGGGCATCATTGTGGAAGGACGGCTTCTCTATGGCCGGGACGGATACGCCGGCGAGTTCGGACACGTCGAGGCAGTCCCGGATGGCCGGCTTTGTTACTGCGGCCGCCGGGGATGTCTCGAAACCGTCGCATCCGGCCGCGCAATTGCCGAACTGGCCAGGGAACGCCTGGAGTCGGGAGCTGTGTCACGCCTCACCTCGACCGTGAAGAACAGGCTCGAGAAAATCGATACACAACTGGTGGTGGAAGCGGCGCTCGCGGGGGATCAGTTCTCCATCGAACTCCTGGATGAAGTCGGCCGCCACCTCGGCACCGGCGTGTCAACCCTGATCAACCTCTTCAACCCGGAAGTGGTCGTGGTGGGCGGCCGCGTCGCGGGCGCGGGACAGGCGATTCTTAACCCGATCCGCACCGGCGCACTGCAGCAGTCCCACGTCAAGCTTGGCCGGGATGTGAAGTTCGTGATCTCACGCCTGGGTGCCAAGGCCGGAGCGCTCGGCGTCGCAATGCTCGCGGCCAGGGACCTGTTCGAGGTGGATCACCTGAACCCTTCGGCGTACGTGTGACGGCGGCATGTGCCGCGATTGGACCCGGGGGTTGATTTTCACCGCTAATTCCGGTATACATCGGTTAGTGTTGTCTGGTCAGTTCTTTCACAACAGAGTCTACACTCAGGAGGGAAGAGATGGAAGAAGTGAGACCCCGGCTGTTGGATCATCCGTTTTATCAGGCCTGGACGCAAGGAGAAGTGTCGTTGGAATCCCTGGCGGCATACCACCGTGCATACACCGGTTTCATCGCCCGGATTCCTTCCTGGTGGGATACTGTTGTGACGCATTTCGGCGAAACCTCACGCCTTGCGCGCACGATCGTGCGCGAAGAGGAATCCCACATAGAGTTGTGGAAGAAGTGGGGACGCGACCTGCCTGAACCTGTTTCTCCCCCGAGCCTCGCATACACCATCAACGCCTTCGATGATCTTTCGCCCGCCGGTTTGCTCGGAGCGCTCCAGGCATTTGAGATCCAGCAGCCCGAGGTTGCGCGAACGAAGAAGGAAGGGCTGATTCGCCACTACGGTTTTCCCCCTGAAGCGCTGCAATACTTCGACGAGCACCAGAAAGAGGAGAAGCACATCACCTTCGGAGCCAAGATCGCTACCCTGGCAAACGAGAGTGAATTCGCAGAGGGCTTCGCGCTCGGCGCTACGCTGGTCTACCACTCACTCGATGAGTTTGTTGCACACTAGCGAAGCTTCTTCACAAGCCAGAGCACCAGCGCCGCCAATACCAAGGCCAGGAAGACGATTCCGCCGAGTGCGACTTTGGCGATGAGAGGGAATCCCCAACTCACGCTGAAGTCCATGGGAAGGTATGCGTTCTTCGAGAGATCCGGCTCACCGCTTCTGTAGAACGTCGTCAGCATGAGCCGGGTGTTCTCCATGTTCGCATACCACAAGTCGGCGATGTGACCGCACTCCGAGAGAATCACCTGCCGGCCGTTGGGCAGGTACGGCAGAAGATCTCTCGTCGCGCTCTCCGGAGGCGTCGAAAAGTCGACGCTGCCGCTCACAAGCAAGGTCTGCACATCGGACGCGCGCGGGCGGCGGAATTCCTCGGGCAGCATCCGGGTCGGCCAACGGCCGTCAAGCAAGGATCCCCAGAGCAGCGTCGACATAGGAGAGCCGAGGGGAAGATGCTCCGCCTGCATCTCGCGATAGTAATTCCGCGTTGAATCGTAATCCGCACTGACTGCTTTAGAAGCAAGATCTCCCCAGACACTCAGTGTCGGGATGATGAACTCGTACGCGAGTGACATGAGTGCGAGGCCGCTGGGATCCCCCTTTTCGGCCGCCACATACGCGTCAAACACCATACCAGCGGTCTTCCGTTGAAACAGGAGTCCGAAAGTGGCGAGTTTGAGCCTGCCTGGATTGATCGACAGGAAGAGCCAACGCTGCGGGGTCCGTTCCAACACCGACCGCATCGTTGCGTACAGGTCCGGACTCTCACGTGACATGACGGAATCTCTTGCCCAGAGCCCGGCGTAGTACTTCAGCTGGCTATCCACCGTCTGCGCTTCCCACACGAAATGTCCGGGTGGATTCACTGCAATCATCGCCGAGCGATGTATCTGATCCGGATATTTCAGTCCGTACAGGTAGGCAACGCGCGTTCCGTAGCTTTCGCTCAACAGGTTGATGCGCTCATAGCCCAACGCCTTGCGCACCGACTCGTTGTCTTCGATGGTCTCCAGCATCGTGTAGCCGTCCAGATCGACGCCTTTATGCGTCAGGCGCCGGGCGGCCTTCTTCCATGCAGCTGCCAGGGTTTCCATGGACGCCTCCCCCAGCGGATCGCCGTCCTTCGCCATCGCCTCGGACACCTCCGGGCAGTCGAGCACGGTTGAACCATCGACGCCTCTGTATCCCACAACCACAAAATCACGCTCCGCAAGGAACGTCCAGGCCACTCCCCAATCCCATGACACGTTGCTGGCACCGGGTCCGCCCGCCAACCCGAAGACCGGTTCCGCCGGATGCTGCGCGTGGGAACGTATGCGAAGGAAAGGAATGTGGATCAGCCTTGAATCCTGCCTGCTTCTGTTCTCAGGAACGGTGAGTACCCCGAAATCAGCGGTATAGCTCTCCTCTCCGATGTGAAACGGCCTGGTCTCGCGCACGACGGATTCCGGTTTCGCACCCGCGGGCGGGATCGGATAGCGTATGGAGTCATCGCTGCACCCCGGGCCGAGTAGCAGAAGGACAAGACAAGAATACCGGGCTAGGCGAATCGGTCGCATCAGATCAAACCTCTCTGGAAGTGGTTTCCCCCGGGGAGCTACGGATTGCCTATTTCACGATGTGAAGCGTGCGTGTTTGGGCCGCCACGCCGGCTCCGCGTCCGGCACTGCTGCCGGCGGTGGAAGCCAGGGGGCGGACCTGCATCCGGTAAACGTACATGCCGCTGGGCGCGCCCGAGGCGTCAAACATGACCTCGTGCCTTCCCGCTCCCTTCTGTTCATGCACGAGCACTGCAAGCTCACGGCCCAGGAGGTCAAACACCTTGAGAGTGACGAATCCCGGATCCGTCATCGAGAAACCGATTGTCGTTGCCGGATTGAAGGGGTTGGGATAGTTCTGTTCAAGGTTCCACGTTGCGGGTTCGGTTTCCCGAATGCCTGTCGCACTCTCTGTCCGGATCGCCTCCGAATAGTGAACAGTACCGTCCAGATCCACTTGTTTGAGCCTGTACCACCGTGCGCCGATACTCTCTTCTGCGTCAAGGTAGCTGTAGTGTTGCGGCACGACGGTGGTGCCGTGACCGGCCACGAACGAACCTTGCAGATCCCTGAACTCCGCGTCTGGCCTGATCTTTCTCTGAATAAAGAAGCCGAAGTTATTGGTCTCGGAAAGGGTTGACCATTGAAGTTTGACTGCATTGCCGTCCCATGCGGTTGCACTGAAGCTTGCCAGTTCGATGGGAACCATGGCATCGCCCAGCCCCTCCGTCCACACGATGTCGGTTACCGCGATGGTGCCGGTGAGCGCCGACGGATCTGCGGCGTAGACCTGGACAGTCGCGCCGTTCTTTGCCACAAAAATGTATGATCCTTCAACGAGACTACCGTTCTTCGTCGCAACCCTGCGGATGCGCAGCGCGTCGAGCGCTTCTCCGCCGGGAAGCGTCAAGGATCCGTACGCATCAACGGTGCAGGTGACGCTATAGAGATCGGCCATGTTCAGCATTTGGGTACCGCCGAGCAGCGTGGCGGTCGCAGCCAGAGAGTCAAGGTAGTTGTAGGTCCAAGTGCGCCCGGGTTCGAGCGGCAGGCTGTATTCGACGATCGGGGGGACGGAGTACCACTTGGCAGTAAATGGGATCGGGGTGACCGGGGAGATGTCGAGGTAACCGGTCCCGGAACCTTGAATGCCGCAGTAGAAGAGATTCCCGTCGATGCGATAGTACAAGTACGCCTCTGTGGAGAACAGATTCGCCCACCCAAGAATCCCCGTGTTGAGCCGCAGGACAAATGCCGTATCGACGAGGGCATGCGTCGCCTGTGGAAATCCCGCGGCATAGAGTGTTGATTGGACAGGCACGCTTTTCCGCGTTTGGGTGCCGTTGATCTGGAGGCCGGAGAAGTCCCACAATACGGGGCTTCCTGTTGAGCCGATGTCCAAAGAAGCGGTGAGAGTATCCTGGTAGGAGGTGATCCTGGTCCCGACGGCAAACCATGCCTTGACGTCATTGCTGTCGATGGTAATGCTCTGAGCCCTGACAAGGTTCAGAGAAGCCGTCATCGTGCACACGATCAAGGCAAACCGCATCGCTCGCTTCATGAAACCTCCTTCTGTTCAGATCCCTTCATCAAACGAAAAGAGAAGCGGGTTGAGAGGACTGGCGGCGACCTCCCCCGGCGACAGGCCGGGCAGGAACTCAGCCAGATCCGCCTGCCGGTACTCGTGGATGGGTGCGAGAATGCGCGCCCCGTCCTCGTAGTAGGTTACGGCGACTGCCTGGCGTGATTCGCCGCTTGTGTTTTCCAGCGTGGAGTGGAGGATCGAGCCGGAATGGAATGACGCATCCCCTGCTCTCATCGCGTAGCCCACGACGGGTATGTGATGCTCCCGGATGATGCGCTCGAAGAGCTCGTCGGCTTCGTAGGAGGGGCATACTTCCGGAAACTGACCGGCACGGTGGGTGCCGCTGGCGAAGCGCAGCGGCGCCATCTCCACGCGAATGTCGGAAAGGGCGATCCACATCTTGATGGTATGCGGCGTTGCCAGCGGCCAGTTGTAGTGATCCTTGTGCCACGGCGTTGCGCTGCCTCCTGGCTCTTTCGCGAGTGCTTCGTCATGGTACAACCGCACCCCCCTGACGCCCATCAGTTCCGCAGCAACCCGCGCAAACCGCTTCGCAAAGATGAACGCTCTGACCTCTTCACTTTTCTGCCAGAGGTTTGAGGCGTATTCCAGCAGCGGCGCTGACTCGTCCGGCGCCACCCAGACAGTGCGGGTTTTTGCGTGCGCGTCAAGAAGTCCCAGGATCAACGGCCTGAAGTAGTCAATCTCTTCCTGCGCAACAAGTCCGCGGAGGAGAATATGACCATCATGATGAAACTGAGAACACTGTTCGGATGTGACCGGATACGGGGTCGCGAGATCGTATGCCAACATTTCCATGATCGGTCCTCCATATGAGGATTCGCACCACCCGGAACGGGAAGGGAAAGAACGATGGGGGAAAGGTAACAAACAACCGCACGGTTGTCAATCACTCAGTTGTGCGAACCTCATGGGTGCGAATTTCATGAGTCGAAATCCCCCGCGAATCTCGCTCCCTGGGATCTGCTTCCTGGGATTTCGCTTCCCCGCGTTGCCTTGCATTTGCGCCTACGACTTCCTAAATTTGCTGTGCGCACGGGCAATCGAACCCCCGCCCGTCCATGCCCGTTGTCACGCTCAAGACTCGAAGGAGGATCGATGAAAGGTAATGAGAAATTGATGAAGACGTTGAATGATCTCCTGGCAGACGAATTGACGGCAATCAGCCAGTACATGGTTCACTCGGAGATGTGTGAGAGCTGGGGGTACGACAAGCTCCACAAGGCCATCGAACATCAGGCCAAGGAAGAGATGCAGCATGCCGAATGGTTGATCGGACGCATACTGTTTCTCGAAGGTATGCCGACCATGTCGAAGCTGAACCAGATTCGGATCGGGAAGGATGTGCCGGAGATCGTGGGCAAAGACGAGGAGGCCGAGGCAGGGGCGGTGCAGGCCTACAACGCCGCCATCACGCTCGCCGGCGAAGTCGGCGACGGCTCCACTGCCGATCTTCTCACCACCATCGTGAAGATGGAAGAGGAGCATATGGATTGGGGGAAGAAGCAACGCATCCAGATTGCACAGATGGGATTGCAGACGTATCTGTCTCTCCAGACCGGAGGGGCAGCGTAAGCATCGTTCCATGGTACAAGGCGTCCGCCGGAGAACGCTCTGCTTCTCCGGCGGCGCTTGCATATTCTCCCCTTCCTGCGTAATCCGCAATTCCCCCCCCCGCACATCCGTGACGCACACGGCCGCTTCAGAAGGTAATCACCGTCCCGATGGCAAACGTGTCCTGGACCCTTTGTAAATCGACACCGTGCCGGTCGTCGAAGGCCTCGACCGATGACCAGTCGTGCCGGTATTCCGCGCGGACAAGCAAGTGGGCGAACAGGGTCTGCTCCAGTGTCGCGGTTACCTCCCGCAACTGCCGGGGGATTCCGGTGCTGAACCCATCCGCATCATCATAGACCTCTGCACGAAGCGCGATGCCTGTCGTGCCTGTGAAAAGATAGCGGGCGTACAGAGCAATCCCTTTCCATGTGGCGTTCCCGGTCGGCTGTGTCTCCGTTCCGTAGGAGCCGTTGACCGCAAACGCGAGGTTGTCAGTGGGACGGAATATGACCGTTGCATCGAAGACATGCCGCGCGCCCACGCCTGTGGAATCCACCTGCTCGTTCCCCCCGAGCCATCCTGCAATCAGCGAGATCCGGTCTGTGGGTGAGGCGAACAGGCTTGCGCCGACGGTTTTAGCGTCGTTGTTATCCCTGAGGTTGTTCCAGCCGTTGTACAGGTAGCCGGTCACGGTGAGATTGGAGAGGACCGGGTACGCCGCACGAATTCCCACATGATAGTAGGGTATCGCAAGGGCAAAGAGGAGCGAACGGCTGTAGTTCCAGTTGTCCCTGGACTCGATCACTTCGTATCCCATGTGAGTCACGAATTTCCCCACATCCACGGACAGTCCTGCACCGACGGGCAGCACTGCGCTGAGATAGGCCTGCTGGAGGTTGTTCAGCGTGCTTTGCGTCCCGCCCTGCACCATGTCATTGGCCGATCCAAAATCGGCATCGATCCGGAACCCCACCGGGGCGGCTGTTTTCTGGAACACGATCTCCGCAAGCGCAAGGTCGAACTGGTTTTCCGTGACGTCAAAGTTCCGGAACTTGTTGGCATGGCTGGCGGGTCGGGCAAGGTTCTTGCTGAAATAGAAATCCACAAACCCTGACATCGCGACTCCCCCTGATTGCTCGCCGTCCTGTGCAGGAGCGGCCGCGGGCTTTCCGGCGAGAACTCCAAGCAGCAACAGCGACGTGCACTTCCCTGCTTTCCACAGACTCTTCATGACACTCCTCCAGATTGTTCGTGAATGCTCGTTCGTGGATGTTGCCACTCTGCACGCCGAAGGCGCCGCATGCCGCGTGGGGACGTCCGCTAAGGACGTCCGGCACGCCTGCGGGCTGCCGCTTCGTTCTGTTCTCGTTGTCAACGAACCCTGACGCTGTGAGATCTATATTACTTAGGTGCGTGTATACTGCTACCTTAGTTTCTAAGGCCCTGCCTAAGTACGACTTGACTAATGTAAGGTCTCAACAGGCTATTGTCAAGGAAAATCTGTCAGGAAAGCGATGAGGCGGATTACGGCAGGAGGGTAATCGAATCCCCGTCAAATCGCAGAAAGAGCGCCCCTTGCCCTATCTCCGCACCGAGCGCCTGCAGGCTATCGTATTCTGCGGGGCTCAACACGCTCAGCGTGGAATCGGCATACCAGAGGCGCGGGCCGTACTGTTTGCCGAACGCCTCCAGATCAATCCCTGAGATCACCAGCCGGGTCGCCGGCTGCAGGGTTGGATATCGGAGAAGGAGCTGAGTCCGCGCGGTATGCACCGCATCCCCTTTGCGGATGAGATGGTTTGATCCGTCGAATTCCGCAACGGACGATGGTTCTGCATCGAACCTCTGGCTAAACGTGAGCCAGTTTCCCGCGAGGTTGGCCGCGAGGAAGACCAGGAGCAGTACACCTGCATATTTGCGCAGCCGGACCGGCAGAATCGTCACCCCGTACAGAACAGCAAGCGCGAGCACCGGCGCCAGTGAGTACACCGCATAGTAGCGGAAGAGATGATGCGTGAGAAGCACAGCGGGCAACACCCCTGCAATCGCCCAGAGCATGAAAAACGCCGTCTCCGGAAATCTGCTCCGTTCCCCACCTCTCCCGCGGAACACGACAACGAAGCCCAGGAACGACACTGCGAGCACCAGGACCACTGCACCCAGTCGGGGTGAAGGGGACCAGAGCGGGAAGAGTGTCTGGAGTGCCCAACTCAAGAAGTGGCCGGCATTCGCGAGCAGATGCGTCCCCGCCAATTCCATCCTGTATGGATGATTCCCAGCACTCTCCAGAATGTTCGCCCCAAAGAGGCGAAGAAACGCGTATGCTGCCATCACCGCACCGTGCCAACGCAATCGGCCCAACTTCGACCTGTCCAGAAGGAGCGCGTGAAAGAGAAAGACCAGGCAAAGGGGCGCCACCGCCTCCTTGGTGAGGAGGGAAAGCAGAAAGGCCGCCGCGGAAAGTGCGGGCTTTCGTGCGAAGTACAGCTGCAGCGACACCAGAAAGAGGAGCATTGCCCACAGATCATAGAGTCCCACGATCCACAATAGCGTGTCGGCGTGAATCGTCGTGCTGGCCGCATAGAGCACTCCCACAGCCGCCGCGATCCCCCTCCGCGCCGTGACACGCTCCACGACGAGCGCCACAAGCGCAGAATTCACCACGTGCGTCACCAGCCCAAGGATGTGAAAGCCGAGAGGTTGAAAGCCGAAAAGCAGGAAGGTCAAGAGGAAGCCGATTTTCGCCCGGGGACGGTACAGGATTTTGTCCGCCGGAGAGATCGACTGGAGAAGATAGTCGGACACGGGACTTGTCCGGACTTCATGCAGGATGGTCCAGTCGTCCTGTACGAACGGCTGCCGGAGGGTCTTTTCATACAGGACAATGGTGAGCGCCGAAAGGATAAGGCAAAACGCAGCCAGGCGGATAGAAAATGTCCACTGCATGCGGTGGGGTCTTTCAGCGATACTCCGCGGAGCTACCGTACTGGATAGGTCAGCACCGGATTTGCGCCGCTCTTGTTCGCTGCCTGCAGGTTGAACAAAAACGAAAGCAATGTGAACGTGGTCTTTGAATTGAGATCGTTATCTGCAATGTAAAACCAGGCGTCGCGGTATTCCACTTTCACCGCTGCGTCCCGGGGCTCCGTGTTGCTGGTTT
>JADLEA010000056.1 GCA_020846365.1 Bacteroidota bacterium | reverse complement strand
TGTGACATTCTGACACTGGGGCAGTATCTCCAGCCCACCCGCATGCATCTGGGGGTGGAACGATACGTTCATCCGGACGAATTTCGCATGTTCAAGGCACGCGGGTTGGAGATGGGCTTCCGGCACGTGGAGTCCGGGCCACTCGTCCGGAGCTCATATCACGCCGCTGCACACATTTCCGCATCAGAATCTTGACAATTGCGGTGTTTTTGCTTATCTTTTTAAGCTCATCGAGTATCTTCACGCTTTACACACAGTAGGAGCAGGATTCGTGGATAAGGCCACACGCTTTTTCACCGTGCAGGACACGGAGCGCAAATGGCATCTGGTTGATGCTGAGGGGAAGACTCTTGGTCGGGTGGCGACGGAGATTGCCCGGTTGCTGCGGGGCAAGCACAAACCGGAATTTACGCCGAATGCGGATCTGGGCGATTTTGTCGTTGTTGTCAATGCCTCCAAGGTACGGCTCACCGGCAAGCGCGCGGAGTTGAAACAGTATTTTCACTATACCGGCTATCCCGGCGGCGGGACCTGGGAGAAATTCCAGGATGTCTTGCGCAAGCATCCCGAGCGCGTGTTCGAGCATGCGATCAAGGGCATGTTGCCCCACAATCGTCTGGGACGCCAGATTTTCAAGAAGCTGAAGGTCTACCCGGGTGCGACGCATCCCCATGCCGCCCAGCAGCCGCAGCCGTATCAGGTGTCATGATCAATCTGACAGGAGTCTGACCGCAGTATGCATACACACACGTCAACAGCCGTCGGTCGACGGAAAACCTCGGTTGCCCGTGTGATCATGGTGCCGGGCACCGGCAAGATCACCGTCAACCGCCGCGCACTGGAGAACTTCTTCCCCCTGGAGACCCTCCGCGCTGATGTTTTGAAGCCCCTCGAGGCGACACAGTCGACCGGAAAATTCGATGTGCGGGTCAACGTAGAAGGTGGTGGCAGCACAGGACAGGCCGGGGCGATCAGACTGGGAATTGCCAGGGCCCTGGTGGCCTTGAGCGACGACCACAAGCCGGCGTTACGCGCCGCCGGGCTCCTCACCCGCGATCCGCGCATGGTCGAACGGAAGAAGTACGGGAGGAAAAAGGCCCGCAAGAGATTCCAGTTCTCGAAGCGGTAATCGTTTCAGCAGTACAGCGACACAAAAAAAGCATACCCTTGGATTCCGCCGGCCGTGTCCCGTACTCCGTACGGGATTCCGGCGGGAAGTGAAGAGGGTAGAAGAACAACACAACAGGGAGTACCGATATGCCCACCGTCGAAGTTGCCGAATTGCTGGCAGCTGGCTGCCACTTTGGCCATCTCACCCGCCGTTGGAATCCCAAAATGCGCCCGTACATTTTCATGGAGCGCAACGGCATCCACATCATCGATCTCATGAAAACCCGTCAGCTGCTCGAGGATGCATCGAATGCACTCTCGAACATTGTCGCGGACGGCAAACGCATCCTCTTCGTCGGGACCAAGAAGCAGGCAAAGGATATCATCAAGGAAGTGGCCGTCCGGACAGGGGAGTTCTACGTGAGCGAACGCTGGCTCGGCGGGTGCCTTACCAATTTTACGACGATCCGGAAAAGCGTCAAGCGCCTGACCAACATCGAGAAGATGGAAAGCGACGGCACGTTCGACAAGATCACCAAGAAGGAAGCGCTCTTCCTCATGCGGGAAAAGGAGAAACTGAACAACGTGCTCTCCGGCGTCGTGGAAATGAGCCGACTGCCCGGCGCGCTGTTCGTGATCGACGTGAAGAAAGAATCTATCGCTGTGAAAGAAGCCCGGCGCCTCGGCATACCGGTATTTGCCATCGTGGACACAAACTGTGATCCCGACGGGATCGACTACATCATACCCGCCAATGACGACGCCATCAAATCGGTTCAGGTCATCTCCAAAGTGATCGGCGACGCTGTGGTGGAAGGGAAGCAGCGGGCGGCAGCGCACCACGCCGAGGTTATGGCGGAACACGAGAACAGGGACAAAGACAAGGAAGTCGCGCCCGAAGACAAACCGGCGCGATAACGATCAGGAGAAAGACCAGCAACGTATGGAAATCACCAGCGAAGTCATTAAGCGCCTGCGCGACAAGACAGGCGCGGGCATGATGGATTGCAAACGGGCACTTGAGGCGTCCAAAGGCGACATCGAGGGGGCAATCGAGTTTCTGCGGAAGAAGGGGGCTGCCGTCGGCCAGAAACGTTCCGACCGCTCCGCAAAGGAAGGTATTATCGTCACGCGTGTCTCCCCTGATGCTACCTGTGGCGTGGCTGTCGAAGTCAATTGCGAGACCGATTTCGTCGGACGCAGCGACGACTTTGTCGCCTTCGCCGGCATCGTGGCTGACGCCGTGCTCCGCGAACGCCCCGCGAACGTCGAAGCGCTGTCACACCTCAAAAGCCCTTCCGGGAAGACCGTCGGCGAGCTTCTGAACGACCTCCTTGCAAAGGTCGGGGAGAAACTTGAGATCAGGCGCTTCCAGATCGTTCAGTCCCCGAACGGGATCATCAGCTCTTACACCCACCTCGGAAGCAAGATCGGGGTGCTGGTAGAATTTGCCGGGATCGAAGGATCGGGACCCAGCGCCGTCATCGGCCGGGACGTGGCCATGCAGGTCGCCGCGATGAGCCCATCGGTCATCAGCCGGGACCAGGTGGAGAAAACCACCATCGAGCACGAGCTTGAAATCTACCGGACGCAGGCCAAGAACGAAGGGAAGAAGGAGCAGGTGATTGAGCGCATTGCCACGGGCCGGCTCGAGAAGTTCTACCAGGAAGTGTGCCTGCTCGAGCAGACCTTCATCAAGGATCCGGGAAAGACCATCAAGGATGTTCTCCAGGATGCCGAGAAACTGACGGGCAAACCGGTCAGCATCCGCAGCTTCGTCCGCTTCCACCTGGGCGAGGAGGCGAAATAAGAGGCATGGCGAACCCGGTGTACAAACGGGTCCTGCTGAAACTGAGCGGTGAAGCGCTCATGGGGGATCAGCAATTCGGCATCGATCCCGCCGTGCTGCGCCAGTATGCCGCGGAAATCCAGGCCGTGAAGGAACTCAACGTCCAGATCGGCATCGTGATCGGCGGCGGCAACATCTATCGCGGCGTGTCCAACTCCACCAGCGGAATCCACAAGGCCACGGGCGATCAGATGGGCATGCTGGCCACCATGATCAACGCCCTCGCCCTCCAGGCCACCCTGGAGAACATGGGCATGACCACGCGCCTGATGTCTGCGATTCGCGTGGATGTGATCGCCGAGCCATTCATCCGCCGGCGCGCCGTGCGCCACCTGGAAAAGGGACGCGTTGTGATCTTCGGCGCGGGGACGGGAAGCCCGTACTTCACTACCGACACCGCCGCCGTGCTCCGGGGCGTCGAGATCGAGGCCGATGTCGTGATCAAAGGCACCCGTGTGGACGGCGTCTACGACTCCGATCCCGAACGAAATCCGTCGGCATTCCGTTTCGACAACATTACCTATCTGGATGTCCTGAAGAAGGATCTCAAGGTGATGGACATGACTGCCATCACCCTGTGCCGCGAGAATCATCTCCCCATTCTGGTGTTCAACATGAACCGTCCGGGGAATTTCAAACGACTTATCCTCGGCGAACCTGTCGGCACGCGCGTGAGCGAAGCGCTCTGATGCCGGCGCGATGAAAACGAGACGAGGAGCACAATGATCAAAACGATCCTGAAAGACTGCGAAGACCGGATGCACAAGGCGACGGAGGTCGTGCGGCAGGAGCTCGTGAAGATCCGCACCGGCAAAGCGACCACCGCCCTGCTGGACAGCGTCAAAGTCGAGTACTATGGCTCTTCCATGGCGTTGAATCATGTGGCCAATGTCGGCGTCGTGGACATTCACATGCTGACCGTGCAGCCCTTCGACAAGGGCGCGATGGAGCCGATCATGAAGGGCATCCAGGCCGCCAACCTGGGCCTGAATCCCATCAAGGATGCAGACGTTATCCGCGTGCCCATCCCGCCCCTGAACGAGGAGCGCCGCCGGGAGCTCGTCAAGCTCACCAAGAAATTCGGCGAAGAAGGCAAGATCGCAATCCGCAACATCCGCCGGGACACGATCGAACATCTCAAGAAATCCGAGAAAGCAGAGCACTTCTCGGAAGACGAGCGGAAGCGGGGGGAAGCCGACGTGCAGAAAATGACCGACAAGGGGATCAAGGAGATTGACACCCTTCTGACGCAGAAGGAGAAGGAAATCATGGAAGTGTAGAACCACCAGCCGTACCACCGCCACGAAAGCCGGTTCCTGCGAAGGGGCCGGCTTTTCTGTTGGCAGTCCTGCAACATCAATCCCCGCAATCGCGTATGAGAGGGAGTAGAGGCAGTGAACCTGACCAACAGTGGAGAAACCATGGAGACGACGACCGAATTCCGGCGCCTGACCAAGAGCCGCACCGATCGCATGATTGACGGCGTGTGCGGCGGCATCGCCGCGTACGCCGGGGTGGATGCAACGCTGGTGCGTCTGGCCTGGGTGCTGATCACCTTGCTCGGCGGTTCGGGTATCCTCTTGTATATTGCCGCGATGATCCTGATCCCGAAAGAAAAACCTGCGCCCGGCGCAGTGGTACCTGAGCCCCCGGCCACGGGCGTAGAACCACCGAAGCCGTCCTCGAAAGCCAACGGAACCAACACGAGATTCTGGGGCATCCTGCTCGTCGGCGTAGGCGCTTTCTGGCTCGCCAGCAACCTGGGCTTTCATTTCTGGCATCACTGGTGGGGGCTGTCGCTGGGCGTAGCCATCCCGGTCCTCTTGATCCTCGCCGGCGTGGCATTCCTTTTCGGGGGACGCAACTATGTCTCATCGACGTCTGTCGACAACCCCATGCAGCCCGAAGCGGCCGGCGGTTCCCCGGGAGGGCCATCGGCGGCAAAGCAGACGCGATTGACGAAATCCCGGACGGACAAGAAGATTGCAGGCGTGTGCGGTGGGATAGGCAACTTTGTGCAGATCGATCCGGTGGTTGTGCGGTTGGGCTTCGTCCTGGCCGGGCTCGCCTCAGCCGGTATTATGATCATTCTGTATGTCATCCTTGCCATCGTCCTGCCTTCGGAGCCGGAGCGCACTCCTGAGCCGGCCGGGGCCGGCATCTAAGGAGAACCCTATGCCACTTCCCGCGCATCGTCGGCCTGTCTTCTGGGGCAGCGCGCTGATCGCGATCGGAGCGTTGTTGCTCCTGCACAAACTTGCCCTGCTTCCGTTCAGCTGGTGGGCGTTCATCTGGGGAGGCGCCGCAGTTGCGGCCATGGTGATGATCGTGCGGAGGTTCCGGGCAAATGGCGACAGCGTGTTCTGGTGGGTGATGCTGTTCTTCTTCGCCACGTACAAGTTCATTCGCACCGCCGATATCCTCTACGTCCCGTCCTGGTACGGGTTCCCTCTCCTCCTGATTGCTGCCGGGGCGGCGTTTGCTATCATGGTGGCGATTCGTCCGCGAGAGTGGCACCTCGCAGTTCCCTCGCTTGTCCTGCTGGTGGTGGGTGTGGCAATTCTCCTGGCGGAGATGGGGACGGTGGACGACGAGACTGTACGCGGGATGATCAGCACCTATTGGCCCTTTGCGCTGATCCTCTTCGGAGGGGCGCTGCTGCTCAACTGGCAGAAGGCCAAACCGACAGTCTGAGCTGCGCTGCAACAGACACCAAGCTCATCACTCACGTGCCCTGCGACCGCATGATGCATGAGGAAGCAGGGCACCTGCCTGTTTATTTCGCATCAAACCAGCTTGCCCCGGTCCCGACATCCACCTTCACCGGCACCGCAAGCGGCAACGCCTCCTGCATCACCTCAGCCACGACCGCTTTCAGTTTCAGTTCTTCTTCCACGGGGGCCTCGCAGACGAGCTCGTCATGCACCTGAAGAAGGAGACGGCTCTGCATGCTCTCCTCCAACAGCCTCCGGCGCAACCTCACCATCGCAATCTTGATCATATCCGCTGACGTTCCCTGGATCGGCATGTTGATGGCCTGCCGCTCTGCATTGCCGCGGATGTTCTGGTTCTTGCTGTGAATGTCCGGGACATACCGGCGCCGGCCAAGCAGGGTCTGGACATACCCCGTGCGGCGCGCATGTTCGAGTGTCTGGTGAATGTACTCTTTCACACCGGGGAATCGCTCGAAGTACCGCGCGATGATATCCTTCGCCTCTGCTTGCGGGATGCCGAGACGGTTGCCCAGGCCGAATGGGCCAATGCCGTACATGATCCCGAAGTTCACCTCTTTTGCCTTCCGCCGCATTTCCTTTGTCACCTCTGCCGGGGGCACGCCAAAGACCCTCGCGGCCGTAGTGGAGTGTATGTCTTCATCCTGAAGAAATGCTTCCCTGAGCGCCTGATCTCCGGAGATATGCGCCATCACCCTCAACTCGATCTGGGAATAGTCCGCTGCAAGGATCCTCCATCCCTCGCTCCGCGGAATGAACGCGCGACGAATCTCCCGTCCCAACTCGGTCCGGATCGGGATGTTCTGCAGGTTGGGATCGCTCGAAGAGAGCCTTCCCGTGGCTGCGACCGTCTGATTGTACGACGTGTGAACCCGGCCGGTCTCGGGGTGAAGGAGGGAAGGGAGCGCATCCACATAGGTGGACTTCAGCTTGGTCAGCTGACGATACTCCAGCAACGCGTCGATGATGGGATGCTGGTCCTTCAGGGCCTCCAGGACGGTGACGTCGGTGGAAAAGCCGGTCTTGGTCTTCTTGATGGGAGGGAGATTCAGCTTCTGAAAAAGGACTTCGCCGAGCTGCTGGGTGGAATTGACATTAAACGTGTGTCCCGCAAGGCGGTAAATGTCGGCCGTGAGATTCTGGACCACACGCTCAATCTCCTTACCCATTCCCGAAAGATGACGGGTATCCAACCGGACCCCGGAGAACTCCATCTCCTGAAGGACTTTGATCAGAGGAAACTCCACCGAGGACGCCAGGTCGAACATGCCCAGCTCACGAAGTTTTACCCCCTGGATTTCATACAGGCGATGGGTGAAGTCCGCGTCCTCCGACGCATAGTCTGCGAGGCGTTCGACGGGCACTTCGGTAATTGGGATTCTGTTCCTCCCCGTTCCGGTGAGGTCGTCATACGAGACCATGCGATAGCGTAGGGCCTCCAGGACCATGCTGTCAAGCGAGTGCTGACCGTCGGCGCGCAGGAGATAGCCGGCTACCATCGTGTCGAATGCCGGCTCCGGCATGTCAATTCCGTGATGGCGCATGACAAGCATGTCGTACTTGATGTTCTGGCCGATGAACCGTTTGGACCGGTCCTCCAGAATGGGGCGAAGCCCGTTTATGACCATCTCCAGTTGCAGGCCGGGGGAAGAAACGCTCGCAGATCCGGCGCCGGTGTGGTCCTCGAAGAATTCGGTGTCCGGCCGTGATGCCGGTTGCGCAACGGCAACGTACCAGGCCTCCCGGGGGGAGATGCTGAAAGAGCATCCCACCAGTCCGGCGCGCATGGCGTCTGTGGAGGTTGTTTCCGTATCGAACGCGAACGCGGGGGTATTCGCCAATCGCTTGCAGAGCGACCGGAACTCGGCCTCGGTCGTCACGCAATGGTACGTGTGCTCGTCCTCCGCCATCGTCGTGACTGGCGTCCCATCCGCATCGGGTTGACGCGATTCTTCGCCTCCGCCGGGAGCTATCTCGCGCTCTTCCGACCGCGATGCTGTGCTTCTGGTGTGACCGCCGGGGTGGGAGCTGACTGTGCCAGCCGCACTGCTGGTGCCGACCGCGCCTCCCGTCGACAAGTCCCGTGCGCCGGCATGCCCGGGCGCATTTCGTATCCTGGATATGAGCGCCTTGAATTCCAGTTTCTCAAAGAGCGAGATAAGCCCCGCACGGTCCGGTTCTTGCGAACGCAGATCATGGACGGTCATGCTCACGGGCACTGCGGTGTCGATCGTAACGAGCTTCTTCGAGAGGAATGCCAGGTCGCGGTGTCTGGTGAGTTTTTCCCGGACTCCTTTCTGCGGGATTTCCTCGAGGTGAGCATAGAGGTTTTCCAGCGTTCCCCATTGCTGGATCAGGGGTATGGCGGTCTTTTCACCGACCCCCGGAACACCTGGGACGTTGTCGGATTTGTCCCCGATCAGGGCCAGGACGTCGATGACGTGTTCCGGTCCGACGCCGAATTTGTCTTTTACTCCGTTCTCGTCCACACGCTCCAGATCCGCCGAGCCCTTGCCGGGGCGGAGCATCATGACGGCGGGGCTCAGGAGCTGCATCATGTCTTTGTCGGCGGTCACGAGAAATGTGAGGAGTTTCTGCTGTTCCGCCTGTCGCGCCAGCGTGCCGATGATATCGTCCGCTTCGTAGCCCGGGAGTTCCAGGAGAGGTGTACGGAAGGCGCGGACGGCATCCTTTATCCAGGTGAGCTGCGGGACCATGTCTTCCGGCATCGACTCGCGCGTGGCCTTGTATTCCGGATACATCTTGTGGCGGAAGGTGGGCTCCTTGGTGTCAAAGACGACGGCGATGTGATCGGGGCGTTCGTCCTCGAGGACCTTCATCAGCGTTGTCACGAAGCCATACGCCGCGCTGGTGTTTTCGCCGCGGCTGTTGCGGAGCGGACGGCTGATCAGGGAGTAGTAAGCGCGGTACACCAGGGCCATCCCGTCCAGGAGAAAGAGACGTTCGTTGTGTGCCATACGATGCTTCCAGTCCTATTCTGTTGGCGAGAGCGGCTTCGCGACTTCGGGCGGTACGGGGACTTCCCTCGGAGGGTCCTGCAGCTGTGTCCACACGAAGTAGCTCGTGCAGATGAGCAGAATGCTGTTGGCGATGAACGGCGCATTGATGCCCAGCGCGCCCGCCACGAGTCCGCCGATGGTCGGCCCCAGCAGATTGCCGAGCACCGTCATGCTGGACGCGATCGCCATGATACCTCCCTGGCGTTCGGGGGGCGCAAACACGCTCGTCAGCGCGTACAGCGTCGGGAGAACTCCGCCCCGGGCAAAACCGAGGAAGGCCCGGAGCGCGCCAAGCTGCACCAGGGAACCCACCAGGAGATGGCCCACATAGCATATTCCTATAACTCCCAGGGCAATCGCAAGGTTCTTGCGATATCCCGTGCGGTCGTTTCTTCTTCCCCACCACGGCGCGGAAATGACCATGAAGAGGCCGGAAATGGAGAAAATGCTGCCGGCAATCGTGGAAATGTACTTGCTGTCGGATTGGAAGCCCTCGACGAAGAGCGCGAATATCGGCTCCACCATGAGCACGGACATTTGCGCAACGACCAGCGTTGCGGCCACGGCACGCAACCGGCGGTCTTTGAACATGTGGCGGACATTGTCGCGAACGGTGAAGCTTCTCGCTCCGGGGTGGACCCTCACAAGCTCGCTCACGAGCAGGATGACGAGCACGCCTGCGACGACGCAGAAGGAGGCGGTGACGAAAAAGATCGCGCGGAAACCGATGAGATCGGCAAGCAATCCTCCGACGAACGGACCGAGCACCATGCCAGCCGCGCTCGAGGATTGAAGGAAGCCCATGGCGTATCCCATGTGCTCGCGCGGTGTATTGGTGGAGACGAGAGCCAGAGCCGAGGCAATGAAACCGCTGATGGCGCCCTGAACGATCCTGAAGAACAGGAGCTGGTATACGTCCTGGGAGAACCCGATGAGCATCTGGGATACGGCCAGCCCGAAGATGGCTCTGACCACCATGGCTTTCCGGCCGTAGCGGTCGCCGAGCGCCCCCCAGAGCGGTGTCGTGAGGAAGGAGAGGACGAACGGTCCGGCGAAGACAAGCCCGCTCCATCTGGCGGGCGAGTCAGGGTCGGTTACCCCGAGGTGACGGACATAGAATGGCAGAAAGGGAACAACGAGGTTCATTCCTACCATCGCCAGGAACTGCGTGCCCCAGAGTGTATACAGGTTCTTGCGCCAAGGTTCCATCCTACTAATGTACCGAAAACGGCCAGGATATGCAAAGAAACGGCAAATGGGTGATGTGACGGGCCGGGAAGGGTGAGGGCCGGACAACCGGATAGCCGGGGCTACCGGCTATCCGATCATCTGCGACCACTGAAGGATTGCGTCTACTTCATGAGCACCATCTTCCGCACGGCACTGAACGAGCCAGCTTCGGCACGATAGAAGTACATCCCGGACGGAAGCCCCGTGGCGTCAAACGTGACGCGGTATTCTCCGGCCTGGTATGTCCCATCGGCG
Source organism: Bacteroidota bacterium (assembly GCA_020846365.1). Taxonomy (GTDB): domain Bacteria; phylum Bacteroidota; class Ignavibacteria; order UBA10030; family UBA6906; genus JAGDMK01. The sequence continues at coordinate 464 of JADLEA010000056.1, read as the reverse complement.
AGTGTCGCGATCTGCTGACCGAGACTATTGAATACTGAAAGACGCACTGTCTGCGCTTCCGGGAGCGCGAACGCTATTTGCGTCGATGGGTTGAACGGGTTTGGATAATTCTGTGAGAGCTCGTACGCACCCGGTACGCCCGAACCGACTTCCTCCACGCTTGTCGGGGCACTGAGGGGGATGACGCTCCCATCGGGGAGAGCGGCAAAGAGACCGAACGCCGAGGCGTTCTGGTTCGACGCCGGTGTCAGAAACCCAGAGGCAAATACCACGGCCGCGCCGTTGGCCAACCCCGAAAGATCCGCCGTGAAGGAGGCGACGGTGACCGCGCCTGAACTGTCCTTCACGTCGAGCGTGTAGGTTGCCGGAGGCACGGTCAGGTAGTCGGTGATGTCACGATACGACGCATTGTCGACAAGGGTAGCCACGCCGCGCGCGTCAACATCGACGGCGGGGGCATCAGT
>JADLEA010000055.1 GCA_020846365.1 Bacteroidota bacterium | reverse complement strand
GAAGAAGAAGCCGCCTGGTCTGCACAAATGCGCCTGCCTGCAGCCTATAGAAGTACATGCCACTGGAGAGATCCGTCCCGTCAAATGTGACATCATAGACTCCAGGATCCTTCTTCTCATCCACGAGGACGGCCACTTCCCTGCCGAGCAAATCAAACACCGTCAGCTTTACCCTGGTTTGAAAGGTCGACAGCCCATCGACTCCCCCGATGGTGTATCGAATGTTCGTCACCGGATTGAACGGGTTCGGATAGTTCTGTTCGAGAAAACAACTTGAAGCCCCATCGCTGCGGGGTTGCGTGACTGAAGTTTCGGTCCGACGGAACACGTAGAGTCCATCTTCGTTGTCTGCAACATAGAGGTAGTGGCCAGTGGCAAAGATGTCTTGCGGAGAATCACCGGTAGGGTTGAAGCCGAGGACGTGAGGTACAAACGGGTTGGACACGTCGATTGCGACAACCCCCTCGGTGGTGGCAGCGTAGGCATATGAGCCGGCAACGGCGACACGCCGCCCCTTTACACCAATGCGCGTGGAGGAACAATGCACAGGCGCAGCCGGATTGACGACATTGAAGATATAAAGGGCGCTGTCCGCGCCTGAGAGATACACACATGCTCCCTCAGCTGCAACACCCAGGCCCGCACATGAGATTCGGAGTGTGGCGACGACTTCCGGTGAACGCGGATTCGCGACATCAATGATGCGGGCTCCGGAGTCAGGGACGGCGACGCATACATACGATCCTGTAACTGTAAGATCCCTGATTTGTCCCCCGACGCCAACCCGGCTCAGCCACGATGGCTGTGCAGGATTCGAGATGTCAGCGATGCACAGGCCGCTATTCCGATCTGCTACAAAGAGGAGCGAATCTCTGGCCTTGACACCGACTCCGATCGCATTGTTGAGCCGTGCGACGGAAATGCACGAGTCCGGATCTGCCACGCTGAACACATCGACCCATCCATAATTACTGGTCACGTAGGCGTGGCTCCCCTCCACATCCAGAACCAGTCCCCATGTAGATTGCTGGCCGCCGTACGTTCCAAGTTCCCGGGGGATGGGCGTGCTCAGATCCAGGACGCGAATTCCATTCGTGGCGCTCGCCAGGTAGGCCCGTTGGTTGGAAACCACGACATCCATTGAACGGTCTGCGGTTCCATAAACACCAATAAGCGAGGGCGATTCGGGCGTTGTGATGTCCATGATCTTGACGCCATGGATTCCATTTGCGACATATAGTGTGGATCCGTGGGGACATACAGAATGCGCATCCTCGTCATGGAGCTGAGCAATCCGCTTTGGGGCAGCAGGAGTGGCAGTGGATGCGATAACCAGCCCATTGCCAACATCCGACACATAGGAGACGAAAGCAAGAGTATCCCTGACGAGAACATGCCGGCCAGACGAACTCCAGTCGCCCGGCAAGGTGAGCGAGCCAGTCTCGATCGTGTTCAGGGGATCGTGGATGTCCAGGACGTGGAGTCTCCCATACCAGACAAGAGCGGGGCTGGTGCTCCTGCTTGCCACATACGCAAGGCCATCGGACGCGTCCAAGGACACAGCGGCGAATCCTCCCGGGAGGGGATAATGCGCGATTGCCATCGGCTCCGCCGGATCGCTCACGTCGAAAAAGGCAATCGTCGAATCACCGGTGGCTACAAGCAATAGTGAATTCGAGAGGGCCACGTCACACGCGAAAGGCTCAATCGCGAGTAACGAGAGGACATAGGGGTTTGCCGGATCCGTGACGTCCAGAATCATCACCCCCGCAGTGTCTGCAGCAACGTAGACCCGGGTTCCTTGAACGCGAATTGACAAGGGGTTTCCGCCGGTGGCGATTGATGAGACCTCCGTGGGATTCTCGGGGGACGACACATCGATAATCCTGACTCCGGCTTTGTCGGTTGCAACGAATACCAGGCCCCCGCTGGCTTCCACGTCGCGCACGAGCGACGGGAGCACAATCTGCCCAACTCTGCGCGGCGACGCCGGATTGGATACATCGATGGCATCCAAAGCGCCCCCGTTACCCGCGTAGAGATATGTCCCGGAAAGCGACGCCGCATAGCAGGTCCCATTTGGCCAGCGTGCCTCGAGCTTGAGAGGTTCACTCCACTGCGGGTGCTGCGAATTCAACTGCGGCGTCCAAATGCAGAGGAAGAGACCTATGCAGAAACTTCGTGTTGTCGTTTTCATGGATGGGACCCCCTGTTCTGAAATGCGAGATGCCTCTCCATCCTTCGCAGATAGAAGAGGCATCATCCCGTTTCCCCTAACGCCTCTCCCCGAGGACGCGTTTCACTTTGTCATGATAGCGATACGAACGTAGAATGTCAACCACATGGCTGCGCTGCCTCTTGAGACGCAAGTGCAACCAAATGGGGTGTAGTCTACGTCATGCACGCCCCCTCTCGAACGACACCGTGTCCTCGAAGACCTACCTTAACAGCGTCATTCCCTTCGTCTCCGTGAAATCCCCGGCCTGCAATCTGTAGAAGTATACCCCACTCGAAAGACGTGAGCCGTCAAACAAGACCTTGTACCGACCCCCATCAGCCCGCTCATCCACCATGACGAACACTTCGCGTCCGAGCAGGTCATACAGAGCCAGTTTCACTCTGGAAGATCTGGGGAGATCATACATGATGGTCGTGATCGGATTGAACGGATTGGGGTAGTTCTGACTCAAACTGAAGCACTTCGGAAGATTGTCAGCATCAGCCGCAATCCCGACCGCAGGCACGAAGAAAGCCACAGCGTTGGGCAGCTTGCGGTACGTCCCGGCCGTCGTATCATCCGTGCGCACACTGACAGAGTAGAGCCCGGGGGTCTGAATGCCCTTGATGAGTCCTCCCCAGACGCTGTCACTGGCCGTCTCGTCTCCATCCGAACCGTCATTCTTAAGGAGCAAGGAATCCATCACGTTACCCTGCACGTCTGTGACAATACCGGAGAGAACAAGTCCGTGACCAAGAGGGTTTTCGACAGTCGCAAGGACTATGAGAGAATCGTCTGATCCCTTCAACGTATCGCCACTCATCCTCACGGTGTGAGCGTAGGCCAGGGTGGACATCCATGAAAGGGCACGCTGAACAACGTCATCTTGCCCATTCACCACACCGGCTCTCGTCAACCATACCTCTTCATCCACCGGAAAACTCATGTGATTGAGGTAGCTCTCACCGGGGAAGAGTGACTGGGGTTGGCATTGATACCAAAGGTAATTCCACGAACCCCATTCGCGTGACCTTGACACCATGCCCGCCGTTGCCGGATAGGCCCCGCTTGTCGGCAGCCCAAAGAAGCGCACCATCGGGTGCGACCGCATCTCGAATGCGATGAGCTCGGCCCCGCTGCTGGTATGCGGTCCTGTCAGAAACGCGATAGGCCGATCGAAGTAGCTTGGATCCATCTGGAACGCCGAATCAAACATCGCGCATTGCGAAAAGCTGAGATGGTCGCTGGGATTGCCCCGCACGACGGCACGCCATCGCGATGGGCCGGCCGGGTTAAAGTTGAAAAGAGGATCGAGTGTGCTCTTCTTGAGGGGCTGGGTGCCACCATTGTTGTGCCGTGAGTCTATGATCAAGCCGGAGACCCTCTGGACGTTTAGGAGGTCATTCAGTGCGCCAGCGAACCGCGGCCCGGCGGCGAGGAACCAGTCGCAAATGTATATGTAGCCGATGGATGTATTCTCCACAACGCCCCATGTGCAATGCTCCCCGGACTGCAGGTTGGGCATGCTGACCCCCGGAACAGCCAGTTGCTCATTGCCGAAGAGCTGATTCCAGGGTTGTCCGGCGAGCGCAGCCGTTGGGAGATGGAGTGTGTCCCCCGTCGCATGCTTTGCGACGTCGATCGTATCAAAGAGCCCCCAGTTCTTCCCGGCCGAGGCGAGCAGACCGTGAGTCCAGCTTCGTGGAGAACTTCCCCTGGTGCCGTTCCGGTCTTGTTGGATTGGGAGGCCGATCTCAAGAAGTGTTCTGCAGAGGTGCGTCCACGGAATGCCGTCATATCCCAGAACAATGTCACCGGGGACAAAACCCAGCGGATGTCCTGTGACAGTGCGGTAGACCAGAAGCGAGCTGTCAGGCATTGGTGTGAGGGCGGCGCCGAAATTCCCCACCTCATGCCAGCCGGTGACCCAGAGGAGAGGTGCACCAGGCACGTAGGCATAGTGTAAGGATTGCCCGGCCACGCTGTCTAGGCCCACGTCCTCGATTGCCGCGTGCATATCCTGAAGAGCCAGGCACAACT
>JADLEA010000054.1 GCA_020846365.1 Bacteroidota bacterium | reverse complement strand
CGATCGTCTACCTTACCGCATACGCTGATGACAACACGCTTCAGCGGGCGAAGGTCACGGACGCATTCGGATACATCCTCAAGCCCTTCGAAGAGCGGGAGCTGTCCATCACGATCGAGATGGCGCTGTACAAGCACCGGATGGAAGCGCGTCTGCGGGAAAGCGAGCGATGGCTGGCGACGACGTTGCGTAGCATCGGTGATGCGATCATTGCGGCAGACACCCGGGGTGCAATTACCTTCATGAATCCCGTCGCCGAGCAGCTGACCGGCTGGTCGCTCGAGGAAGCGGCAGGGCGGCAGCTCGCCGAGGTTTTCCGCACGGGTTTTGAATCGGACGACACGCGCCATGGCGGGAGCACTGTGCTCGTCGGCAGAGCGGGTAAGCGGATTCCGATCGAAGAAAGCGCCGCGCCGATCAAGGATGAGCGGGAAGAGACGAGCGGCATCGTGGTGGTCTTCCGGGACGTCACCGACCAACGGCGCGCGGAGGAAGCGCTTCGCCTCAGCGAGGCACGCACGGCGGGCATCATCGCGTCCGCCATGGACGCGATCATCACCATCAACAGCGCGCACCGCATTGTGGTTTTCAATGCAGCGGCGGAGACCATGTTCCGGTGCTCGGCGGGATCCGTTGTCGGCAAGGACATCGGCATGTTTGTGCCCCTCCAGTTTCGCGACGCCCACCGGAGCCACATTGAAGGCTTCGGCACATCGGGCGCCACCAAACGGCGCATGGGAAGCAATGAGTCCATCGTAGGGTTGCGCGCGGACGGGAGCGAGTTTCCAATGGAGGCGTCCATCTCCCAGATCGAGACCCGCGGCGAGCGCCTGTACACCATCATCATCCGGGACATCACGGAGCGGCTCAAGGCCGAACATGATCTGCGCGAGAGCGAGGAACGGTACCGGCGGTTCTTCGAGGATGACCTGACGGGGGATTTCATTGCACGTGCAGACGGCACGCTGCTCGACTGCAACCCCGCGTTTGCGCGCATCCTGGGTTTCGCCTCGGTCGTGAGCGCAATGCAGTGCAATGTGCTGTCGCTCTTTTCGTCGCCTGAGGCGCGCGATACGTACTTCCAGATCCTCGGGCTGCGCAAGCGCGTGGAGGAATACGAGCTGGACCTGGTGCGGCCGGATGGGCAGTTGATCCACGTGGTGACGAACGCCATCGTGACCATGGAGCAGGACGGCGAGATCAGCGAATACAAGGGGTACTTCTACGATATTACCGAGCGCAAGAAGCTCGAGGAGCAGGTGCGGCAGTCGCACAAGATGGAGAGCATCGGCACCCTTGCGAGCGGCATCGCACACGACTTCAACAACATTCTGAACAACGTCATCGGGTTCGTCATGCAGATCAAGAAGCATGCTCAGGAACCCGAAAAAGTCCTCAAGTACAGCGCGACGATCGAAAAATCGGCAACGCGGGGCGCGGAGCTGTCAGCCCAGCTGCTGTCGTTTGCCCGCAAGGCAAAGCGCGAAAGCGTGACGGTCAACGTGGCGCAGATCATCGACGAGGTGTACAGCCTCTGTGTCGAAACGTTCCCCAAGAGCATCACGGTCACGCGGCATATCGACGAGAACCTCCGCGCCATCCTCGGCGACCACGGGGAGCTGTATCAGGTATTGCTTAATCTTTGCGTGAATGCGCGTGACGCCATTCTGGCGCGCGGGGGAACCGCGGCGGGGAACATCTTCATCGGCGTCTTCAACGGCCGGGTGGGCGAACGCGTGAGCGCGCATATGCTCTCCTCGACGGCGGAGCACTATCTCGAAATCCGCGTCAGCGACGACGGCGTCGGCATCCCGGAGAAGACGCGCGAGCGCATCTTCGATCCCTTCTTCACCACGAAGGAACGGGGACAGGGAACGGGGCTCGGACTTTCCGTGGTCTACAGTATCATCCGCAATCATCGGGGCGTCATCGTCGTGGACAGCGAAGAGGGAGAGGGCACGACCTTCCACGTGTACTTCTCTGCGGTCGACGTCGCTCCCGAGCATGCCCCGGCCCTGGTCACTCCACTCTCGACCTCCGACAGCCACGAAACCGTACTCATTGTGGACGACGAAGAGTCGATGCAGGAACTCGGTCGCGAGCTTCTTGAGGAGCAAGGATACACGGTCCTGATCGCGAGCACCGGTCAGGAGGCCCTGGACATCTTTCACCGGCGGGGGGACGGCATCGGGCTGGTTGTTCTCGACCTGGTGATGCCCGGCATGGACGGCGGACAGACGTATATCGAGCTGAAGAAGATCCGCCCCGATCTGAAGGCGTTCTTCTGTACGGGCTATATGCCGGATCAGGTGATCTCCGCGTTGCTGGAAGAGGAGCATCTGCAGGCCATACAAAAGCCCTTCCATCCGGAGGCCTTTGTCCAGCTCGTGCGTGACGTACTGGACGGGCGCAAATAGCCGGATCGACCGCCATGAACATCCGCGAAGATACGGCAATCGCAGACGCTGAAGCAGAACCTGGGGCGGCCGGTCAGAATGTCCGCAACCTTCTGGACGGCGTGTATGCGGGAATCCTGCTGCTGGACGAGCGGGGCACCATCATCGAAGTGAATCAGAAACTCCTGGATACCCTCTCCCTCAACCGGCAAACGATTCTCGGCACGTCATTCGTCGACGGACTCTCCGAAGCGGATCCGGCGCAGGACACCCTCCCGCAATTTCTCCGCCGTGCATTCTCGGGTGAGCCGCAGATGTTCGAGTGGAGAGCCCGCCGGGCGGGAGACGGATTGCGATGCGATTTTGAGGTGGTGCTCCGCCGGATTCACTTCAACCGACAGCCCGTGCTGCTGGCCACCCTTCGCGACATCAGCGAGCGCAAGAACATCCAGGAACGCCAGCTCTACACCCAGCACATCGACAGCATGGCGACGGTAGTCGGAGGCATAGCCCATGAATTCAGCAACATCCTGAACAACGTGCTCGGCTTTGCCACACTCATCAAGAAGTACATCCACGACCACGCAAAGGCGCTCAAGTACAGTCAGGCGATAGAGCAATCTGTTCTCCGAGGCGACGAGGTGACTCAACGCCTTCTTGCTTTTGCGCGGCCGGACAATCGTTCGCCGGAACCGGTTCCTCTGGGTGCTCTCCTGGACGAACTGGTTCTGGAATTGCGCAGCGCGTGTCCGGAGACGGTCCTCGTGACGCAGAAGCATGACGGTGCGTTGCCTGACATCCTGGGCGTAAAGAAGGAGCTCCACCAGGCGCTTCTCAACCTGTGCCTCAACGCCCGCGATGCCATTCTGCAGAAACCCCAGACAGCCGGCCACGGCACGATCACTCTTCATGCCGTGCGCACGAAGGTGACGGAGGCTCTGGCGGCGGCGCTGCTGTTGCCCGTCGGCGAAGAGTGCGTCACCGTGAGTGTTTCGGACGACGGTATCGGCATCCGGGAGGACATTGCGGACAAGATTTTCGATCCTTTCTTCACCACGAAGGATCCGGGACGGGGAACAGGTCTGGGCCTTTCGATTGTCTATACGATCGTCAGAGGCCACCACGGCGCAATCAACGTGGAGAGCACGTATGGTGAAGGAAGCACGTTCCGCGTGGCGCTTCCCATCTACGATCCCCTCCGGGGTACGCCGGCACGACGCGGAGAGTCCCAGGCCCGCAATACCGAGTTGATTCTTCTCGTGGATGATGAGCTGCCGATGCTCGAGTTCGGCCGGGACATTCTTGTCGACCATGGATACCGCGTGATCACTGCGAGCGATGCAGCGGAAGCGCTGGAGATCTATCGGCGGCAATCGGCGGAGATCGCCCTCGTGATCCTGGATCTGATCATGCCGCGCATGGATGGCGGCCAGATCTATATCGAGATGAAGCGCATCAACGCATCGGTCAAGGCAATGTTTTGCTCCGGGTACACCTCGGATGAAGTCATCTCTTCGCTGCTTCAGGAGGAGCACCTCCGCGCAGTGCGAAAGCCCTTCAGGATTTCCGAGTTCCTCACTTCCGTCCGCGAAACGCTGGATACACCGCGCCCCTGACTACCCGCCACACGCATTCCTTCCGCTCAAGTGGCTGATATTCAGCACGAGAGTCCCCGTTTTCACACTCCTGCCTGGAACCCAACTCCCCGAAAGCCACACGCTTCGACGGTTTTGGATCGCCGGCTGCTGCTGGCATGCCTTTTGGGATTCGAAATCCCGAGAAAATGGGAGGCACGGTGAACCAAAAGGCGGGAGCATCAGGCACGAGGCTGCGGTCGGTACTGGTCGTCGAGGACGATCAGCTCTTTCGCAAAGCACTGATGACGTTTTTGTCTTCCCTGGGGTTTGAGACGTGCGGCGTTTCGACCGCGGAGGATGCGTTGCGGGAAGCGGTCTGGTCCGGAGTGGATGTCGTGCTCATCGATTACTATCTCCCCGGGATGAACGGCATCGAGCTGGCCCAGACCCTGCAGGCGCGAAACGTCCGTGCGCGTATGATTCTCATGTCCGGCTATCTCCCGCCGTTCGTGCGTGAACAGGCACGTGCAGCTTCCATCGAAGATGTGTTGTGCAAACCCCACGATATGACATCTCTTCATAGTCATCTCATGTCCCCCATGGCAGAAAGGGACAACTATGAAACGACGCACTAGGCAGCGACTCCTCAGGATCGAAGAGGTCGAGCGGTGCTCGGAATGCGGGCATCTCTGGACGGACAATGGTCCGGCGCACTATGCCGATTGCAGATACTTTTCGCTGGACGACGACCGGGATGAGGAATCGAGCGTGCAACACGATGTCCTGCATCCGTTTACCATTCTTGAACATTCTACATAGCGGCACGGCGATTTCCGTCGAGTGCCCAATTTCGCGCCCGTAGGCCTGTTCTTTCATGGCATGAGAATGGAACCCAGGACGATTCATGTCCACCATTGCGGGTTCCGTTTTCATGACAAAAAGCTCAATACTGCCGATCGCGGTGCTTGCGGCCGCGCTCGCGCATCACACACCAGCCCAGACTGAGGCGTTCAGCGGTGCATTGCCGGACACCGCATCGCTTGCCGCCGCGTTCAAAGGGACATCAGAAGAATCCGGTCAGGCGAATGTGTCCTCACCGCCGGAGAGTAACCGGGCCGATCAGCGTGCATCGCTCTGGAGCCGCGCTGCGCTCACGGGGGAGTGGGACGGCGCGCGCAAGTACCTGGCCGACCGCGGGCTTGAGTTCACCTTCCTGTACAGGACTGATCAGAGTGCCAACCTTCGCGGCGGCATGGAATCCCGCACAGGCGCAATCCACAACCTGGATCTGCAGCTTTCGATTGATGCATGGGCTTTCGTCGGGTGGACCGGTGCACGGCTCTTCGTCCACTACCTCGCAAATGACGGCGGCACGATCAGCAGGTGGACCGGCGATGCGCAAATGATCAGCAACCTGGAATCCCCCCGTTTGAGCAAGTTCTATCAGGTATGGATTGAGCAGGCGTTCTTCGATCATACATTCAGTATTCTCTGTGGATTGTACGATCTCAACAGCGAGTTTTATGTCACGAATGCCGCCACGCTGTTCTTGAACGGATCGCACGGTATCGGAAAGGAGCTCTCCCAGGCAGGCCAGAACGGGCCTTCGATCTTTCCCAACACAGGAGGCGCATTGAGAGTGAAGGGGTCTGTGAACGAGCTCTATCTGCAGGCCGCCGTCCTGGACGGCTGCCCGGGAAACGACGATGATCCCTGCGCGGCCTCATTCGCGTGGTGCCCGGACCAGGGGGTTCTCCTGGTCGCTGAAGGCGGGATGGAAGCGGCCGGAGATGACGACAACCTGTACAGGAAATTCGCCGCTGGCGCATGGTGGTTCCCGCGCTCGAATCACTATCCGATAGATAATAGGGGATTCTACCTTACGGCCGAACAGGAAATCCACCGGGAGGAGGGGACGGAGTCTCAGGGGCTCACCGTTTTCTCGCGAGTGGGCTTCGCCGATGCGATGCTGAATGAATATCACTACCATCTCGGCATCGGATTCGTGTATGCAGGCCTCCTGCCGGGCCGGGAAGATGACATGCTGGGCGTTGCGATCGCGCATGCGCACCACAGCGATGCGTTTCTGGCGCAGGCGCAGGCAGGAGGAGTGCATATGCTGGAAGCAGAAGTGAGTCTCGAAGTAACGTACCGGGCTCAGATTGTACCATGGTTGGTCTTCCAACCCGACATCCAGTATGTGATCCATCCCAGCGGCGACCCCGGAATCCCCAATGCCACGGTCGCGGGAGCCCGAATCGAAGTGAGCATGTGAGCAATATTCCGCACTGCGCCACGCCACCCCTTTTTTGACCGATGTGTGTACCACAATCCGGAACTCGGTTTAAAGCGAATTTTGGTCAATCTGCAGTCTTCCTAACTCCGCAAACTGAGAGACGTTACAGTGGTACACATTTTGCGAGAGACGCCTGCGATAGCCAGCCCAGCAGGCGGGGGGAAGTGGGCAGGGAATGAATTTCAAGTCAAACGGAGGAGATATGCAGTGGTTTAGAAACGCGTCATTGCGGACAAAGCTCTTGACGGCATTCATTGCTCTTGCGGTTGTGGCAGGCGCAGTCGGGTACATAGGGGTCACGAACATCCAGCAGATCGTGAAGGCCGATGAGGAACTCTACGACTTCCAGACGGTGCCTCTTGCACAAATCGGTGACGCTGCGACCTCCTTTCACAAGACCAGGATGCAGCTCCTGAATCTCGTCCTTTCGGAAACCGCCGAACAGGAGAGCAAAGCGCTTGCGGCGATCCAGGGCAATATTGAGACGTTTGAAAAGCACATCGGCGAGTTCGAGAAGGGGCTCCGGACCAACGAGGAGAAGCAGGCTTTTCAGGACTTCCAATCGGTGTATCAGGCATACCAACCGTTGCGGGATGAGTTCCTTGCGCTCGCACAGAGCGGCAAGAAAAGGGAAGCGATGACGCTCCTCCGGACTACGGGATCGAAGACCGTGGCGCGGCTGGATGAGGTCATCGAAGGACTCAAGAACCAGAAGATCGAAGATGGACTGGCCACCCATGAATCCAATGCGAGCATGGGTGAGAGTGCCTTGACGATGATGCTCTCTGCAATCGGTCTGGCTGTGGCGCTGGCTGTGTCGCTCGGTCTCTTCATCTCCCGCGGCATTGCGAATCCCGTGAACAAAGTCATCACGGCCGTCAACGCGGTTGTCGCGGCGAATCAGGAGATTACCAAGGCATCGCAATCTCTTGCCGCGGGCGACACCACGGCCCAGGTGAAGAACCAGGCGGAGAAGCTCTCTCTCGACCAGAAAGACGAAATTGGGGCCCTCGCGCAAGCGGTTGATTCCATCATTGATTCCCAGAATTCCCTCAAGCAGTCATTCGTCGACATGTCAGGAACAATCACCCAACTCATTGCCGAGGCCACGATGCTGTCGAATGCAGCAGTAGCCGGGAAACTCGGGACGCGCGGGAACGCCGAGAAGTTTCAGGGCGGCTACCGCGACATCGTGCAGGGCGTGAATGCGACGCTGGACGCGGTGGTGAAGCCGGTGCAGGAAGGTTCGGCCACGCTGGCGGTGATGGCGACGGGCGACATGACAGCGCGCATGACGGGCGACTACCACGGGGATCTGCGGCTGATCAAGGAAAGCATCAACAAGGTGGGCGAGTCGCTGGAAGAGGCGCTGCAGAAGGTGAGCAGCGCGGGGGGAGCAACGGCGAGCGCGTCGAGCCAGATCAGCTCGAGCACGGAGGAGATGGCGGCCGGGGCGCAGGAGCAGACGAGTCAGGCGGGTGAGGTGGCCAGTGCGGTGGAAGAGATGACGAAGACCATCATGGAGACTTCCAAGAACGCGAGCGTGGCGGCCGAGACGGCAAAGCTGGCGCGGGTGAGCGCGGAGCAGGGTGGGAAGGTGGTCGACGACACGGTGGAGGGGATGAAGCGCATCGCGGAGGTGGTGAACAAGAGCGCCGAGACGGTGAAGGAGCTTGGCCGCTCGTCGGATCAGATCGGCGAGATCATCGGCGTGATCGACGACATCGCGGACCAGACGAACCTGCTGGCCCTGAACGCGGCGATCGAATCGGCCCGTGCAGGGGACCAGGGGCGTGGGTTTGAGGTCGTGGCGGATGAGGTCAGGAAACTGGCCGAACGGACGACGAAGGCGACGAAGGAGATCGCCGGGATGATCAAGAAGATCCAGTCGGACACGACGGGTGCGGTGCAGTCGATGGAAGAAGGGACGACTGAAGTCGAGCGCGGGATCGAGCTGGCGGACAAGGCGGGCTCGAGTCTGAAGGAGATCGTGGGGGTGAGCCAGAAGGTGACGGACATGGTGACGCAGATCGCGGCGGCGAGCGAGGAGCAGTCGAGCGCGAGCGAGCAGATCTCGAAGAACGTGGAGTCGATCAGCAAGGTGACGGGTGAGACGGCGCAGGGGACGCAGCAGATCGCCCGGGCGGCGGAGGACCTGAACCGGCTGACGGAGAACCTGCAGAAACTGATCGGCGACTTCCGCCTGGGGCGGAACGACGGTGTGCGGGAACCGGCCCGTTCGGGAGTATCGGTCAAGGCTGACGGCGCACTTGTTGCGCGGTGATCACCAGGACGAATAGGAATGACAGTGTGACAATCTAAGGAGATGAGGCATGGCAGACGTGGCATCGGTGCACCAGGCGGCAGAAGCACGG
>JADLEA010000053.1 GCA_020846365.1 Bacteroidota bacterium | reverse complement strand
TGTCTGTGCGCGAAGGCCTTTCCTTCAAGACGCGGATCACCAGCGACACCGCGCCGCTGAATACACTGGTCGATTCCATGCTCGCCGCTTCCCCCGATATTCATGTTCTGCGCGATCCGACACGTGGTGGCGTTGCAAGCTCGCTCAATGAGATCGCCTCACAGGGGAACGTGGGCATCGAGCTGAACGAACCGGACATCCCTATCGATGAGGACGTCCGGGGAGCGTGCGAACTCCTCGGCTTTGATCCGCTGTACGTTGCGAATGAGGGAAAGGTCATAGCTATCGTGCCCGAATCCGCTGCTGAAGCGGTGCTCCAGGCAATGCGCGGCCACCCGCTAGGCCGGCGGTCTGCATGCATCGGCCGCGTTGTCGAAACCCACGCCGGCGTCGTCACGCTGCGCAGCCAGATCGGCAGTACGAGAATTGTCGATATGCTCTCCGGCGAACAGCTACCACGAATCTGTTGAGGAGTATCGTATGGCTACCCAGGGACCATTCACCATCCTGGTCGTGAATCCCGGTTCCACCTCCACGAAGATGGCGTTGTACGAAGAGGAGCGCCAGCTCTTCTCGCACGTTATCCGCCATGACGCTCAGACGTTGAAGAAGTTCAAGGATATCTGGAGCCAGTTCGAGTTCCGCGTACACCAGATCCGGGAGTGGACGCGCGCATCCGCACAGCAGCTCTCCGCGGTGGTCGGGATGGGCGGACTGTTCCGGCCGCTCCAGGGGGGGACATACCATGTCAATGCTCGTATGCTGGAGGATGCCCGCGCCAATCTGCAGGGCGAACACGCGTCCAACCTCGGATGCGCCATCGCCCACGCCCTCGCCCGGGAGTATGAGTGCGAGGCCTATGTGGTCGATCCGGTCTCCGTCGACGAGTTTGAACCCCTGGCCCGCTACAGCGGGCATCCGCTCATCCAGCGGAGCAGTCTCTCCCATGCCTTGAACATCCACGCGGCTGCCCGGAGAGCCGTGGAGGAGCTGAAGATCCCGCTCTCTTCTTCATCTCTCCTGATCGCGCATCTCGGAGGAGGGATATCCATCGCCCCCGTGAAAGGCGGGCGCATTATCGACATCAACGATGCGTCAAGCGACGGGCCGTTTTCCCCGGAACGCACGGGAGGGCTCCCGCTCCAGCAGTTCATCACCCTTTGCTTCTCGGGCACCTACTCCGAACGTGACGTCCGTGGCCTTGTCTGGGGGAAGGGCGGTCTGATGGCATACCTCGGCACCAACTCCGCGATGGAGGTGGAGGAACGGATACAACGCGGGGACGCAACAGCCCGGGAAATCTATGAGGCGATGGCGTACCAGATCGCCAAAGAGATCGGCGCCATGGCAACCGTCCTGAAGGGAAAAGTGGATGCCGTGGTGTTGACCGGCGGACTTGCCACTTCCAGGATGCTGGTTGACTGGATCAAGGAACGCGTTACGTTCCTCGCGCCGATCCTCGTCTATCCCGGTGAGGATGAGATGCGAACACTTGCTTCCGAAACGTTGGCCGTGCTGCGCGGGATGATCACTCCCCTCGAATACTAAGGATCCCGTCATGATTACCTCGTTTGCAGAACTCCGATCGGCAGCTCTCCTGAACTCCGGCCGCCGCGTCATCATCGTCGCACCCCATGGTCAGGAAATCCTCACGGCCGCACGGGAAGCCGAGAGCTTCCTCGGTGTCCATTGCGTGCTGGTGGGCGATCGCAAGAAGATCGCGGCGGATCAGGCCGCCGCGAAAATGGAAATCCATGACGCGTCCACCCCTCAGGAAGCGCTCAAAACCTCCCTGGCCCTCATCAACGACGGCAAAGGGGATATCCTGATGAAGGGAAGCGTCGACACCTCAACGCTCATGAAAGCAGTGCTGGACGAAACAGCGGGACTCAGGACCGGACGGGTGCTCTCCGACGTGGTGGCGCTGGAATACGGCGAAGGGACGGAACAACGGCTGGTGATGATTACGGACGGCGGCGTCGTTACCACTCCGGACCTGAAGACGAAACGCGACCTGATCCTGAACGCGGTGGAAGTCGCCCACGCGCTCGGCATCGACCTCCCTAAAGTCGCAGTGCTCTCCGCCACCGAATTCGTGAATCCCGCACTTCAGTCAACGCTGGATGCAGCGGCGCTCTCGAAAATGTGTGAGCGCGGACAGATCCCGGGCTGTCTTGTGGACGGACCTCTGGCACTGGACAACGCGTTGTCGCGGGAAGCAGCCGAAGAAAAGGGATTGCGCTCACCCGTTGCCGGCCATGCGGATATTCTTGTAGGCCACTCTATTGAAGTATCCAACAGTCTGGCCAAAGGCGCGACCTACTTCGCCGGACTCCTGCTCGCGCACGTGATCGTGGGCGCCAGGGTCCCTGTCCTGATCTCATCCCGGACGGACAAGAGCGAGGCACGCATACTTTCCATGGCCATGGGCGTGTTGATGTCCCGGAAGAAGTGATCTTACCGGGGCGCTTCAGCCGCGGATTTCTCTTCCGTCGGATCCACCGTCCCGAACACGTAGTCCCAGAGCGGCGAACTGACGCCATAGCCGCTCTCGGGATCATGATAGTGGTGTAGCACGTGATGATGCTTCATCTTCTGCCAGAGCCCGAACTTCATCGGGGCATGATGTGTGGCATAGTGAATCTCATCGTAAAAGATGTATCCAAGGATGAAACCGGCAAAGAAGGGCGCAGAGTAGACCGGACCAAGAGCGAGGGTAAACACGCCGTAGAAGAGCAACGCCAGCGGTATGCTCACCGACGGAGGCATGACAAGCCGCTTGGAGTCATTCGGGTAATCGTGATGCACGCCGTGCATCATGAAATGCAAATACTTCCCCCAGGAACTCTTCGGCTCATAGTGGAACACATACCGGTGCAGCATGTACTCCGCGAACGTCCAGAACAGAACTCCCCCCACGAACAACGACACAATCGACGTCGTGGATATGCCGGGGGTCACCGAGGACTGATACAGGAAATAGACCACCACGGGCAGATAGATGATGATGGGAACGCTCCAGTGAACGTGCGTGAAGAACTCAAGAAAGTCG